>JBKSMV010000097.1:0-14099 GCA_046881985.1 Clostridia bacterium | reverse complement strand
AAATACTACGAATGGGCATATCAAACAAACAATGCATCAAAGATTATAGAAGAGCATTATCATTTGGCATCAATCAAAGGTTTTGACTTTTGTCAAGACGCCAACCTTATCTCTGCTATAGGTTCATTGCTACAATACCTTAAGGATACACAAAAGAGAACGATATCCAACCTTGCTATACCTTCAGTCGAATATGCAAAAGACATATTATATATAGATAGCAATACTCGCAGAAATCTCGAACTAGAAGAAAACTCTCGTAATAGAGAGAAGAAAGGCTCTCTGCTATGGGTATTAGACGATACCAAGACGTCTATGGGTAAACGTAAACTTAAATCATGGTTGCGCACACCATTGCAAGACGTCAAAGCCATAACTGCTCGTCAAGACAAGATAGAGTCACTTATCAATGTGCCTATTATAAGGCAATCTCTAGACATGGAACTAGATGCCTTGGTAGACATCGAAAGACTAGTAGGACGTATCAATTACGGCAGTGTTGGGCCAAAAGATTGTTTGGCACTAGCAGAGTCACTAGAACATATGCCAAATATCAAAGCGACACTTCAAGTTTTGCCTGTGTTTAATGATATGTGTGAGCAGTTGTCAGACGTACAAGAAGTAGTGGATTATATTCGCAAGATGATAAATAAAGACACTCCAACATTTGTAAGCGACGGCGGAGCCATCAATGATGGTGTGGACGAAAACCTTGACAGATATAGAAGCATGACTTCTAATGCCAAAGAATATATAGAGAAACTAGAAGCTAGAGAACGCTATGAGACTGGCATCAAAAACTTGAAAGTAGCCTACAACAGAGTATATGGCTATTATATCGAAGTCAACAAGCAGTATACGTCTTTAGTCCCATATGGATACATACACAAGCAAACGGTGGCCAATAATGAAAGGTATGTGACTGAAGAGTTAAAGAAATACGAAGAAGAATTGCTAACTAGTGATGACAAGGCATTAAAACTAGAACAAGCTATTTATCAACAAGTGAAAGAACACCTGGCTCAATATACCGTAGTTTTGCTCAAAATTGCCAATATTTTGGCAGAAATAGACAGCTTCAACTCACTGGCAAAGGTGGCATATGCCAACGACTATATTAGACCTGTAGTAGACAATTCAAGGCAAATCAATATCGTGTCCGGCAGACACCCTGTAGTAGAACAGAGCATAAAGAGAAACTCTTTTGTACCTAATGACTGCAAACTTGATGATGCGGACAATAGAATAATGATAATCACCGGACCTAATATGGCAGGCAAGAGCACATTTATGCGTCAAAATGCCTTGATAGTGTTTATGGCACATTTAGGTAGTTTTGTGCCAGCCAAGAGTGCCCATATTGGAATTGTAGATAGAATATTTACAAGAATAGGGGCTAGTGATGACCTTATGTATGGACAGAGTACTTTCATGGTAGAAATGGTGGAAGTGGCTAACATTTTATCTAGTGCCACAGATGCAAGTCTTGTCCTACTAGACGAAGTCGGCAGGGGCACGTCAACTTATGACGGATTAAGCATTGCATGGTCGGTGGTAGACTATTTATCTACAAAACTCAAAGCCAAGACACTCTTTGCTACACATTATCACGAACTCACCGAGTTGGAAGGCAAACTTGACGGAGTCAAAAATTATAGAGTTATCATTAGTGAAATCGCTGGAGAACTTGTCTTTGTACGTAAAGTAGAGCGTGGCGGAGCAATGAGAAGCTTTGGTATAGAAGTTGCATCTTTGGCAGGCATACCAAAAGTAGTAATAGATAGAGCCAAAGAGATTTTGACCAAACTAGAAGCAGGTGAAAAGTCTCAAATAGATGCAACAGGTGAAGATAAGGTACACACCATGCTCAAGCAGATAGATTTTAATAGTCTAACACCGCTTAAAGCAATGGAAACATTAGAATACCTAATCAACATGGTTAAGGAGTAGCAATGAAAATCAATATACTCGATAGTTCAGTATACAATCACATTTCCGCAGGCGAAGTGGTCGAAATGCCGGCTTCAATTGTAAAAGAGTTGGTTGAAAACAGCATTGATGCTGGCGCAACAGAGATTATAGTCGATATCAAAAGGGGCGGTATTGACTATATTTGCGTGACTGACAATGGCACGGGTATAGATTATGACGAAATAGACAAGGTCTTTATGCCACATGCAACAAGCAAGGTGTCGACCATCAAAGACCTTGACAATATTAGCACTCTTGGTTTCCGTGGGGAAGCCATGGCAAGTATTGCCAGTGTGGCCATGGTCACCCTGTCTACACAGACAGAGAGTGGTACTGGCTGTACTTACAAAATCAATGGAGGAGTTAGGCAGTCCAAATCTCCATATGCTATGAATAAGGGGACGTCGGTTGCAGTAGAAAATCTTTTCTTCAACACACCAGCACGACTCAAGTTCTTGCGTAAGGCAAAAATGGAAGAGAATGAAATTACTCAACTCATGTCTAGATTTATTTTTGCCAACCCACATATCAAGTTTGACTACTATGTAGATGACGAAAAAGTATTTGCTCATCATGCTGGCGACTTGTTTTCTGCTATATGTTGTGTATATGGATTAGACATTTCACAAAATGTGGCAAAAGTGGACTACACAGAAAATGATATAATTGTCAGCGGATACGTTAGCCGAATAGGCTTTTCCAAGCCAAACAAAACATATCAAACTACAATTATCAATGGCAGATATGTCGTAGACGAAGTTGTGTCCAAGGCAGTGTATTATGCTGTGGCAGATTATCTTATGACTAGACAATACCCAGTGTTTATACTGAGCATCACCATGCCTAATGACAGAGTAGATGTCAATGTGCACCCTTCAAAATTGAATGTCAAGTTTGCTGAGCCTGAGCAGATGAATAATATTATCATGACAGCCATCAGGCAAGCATTGTTTACCGCTCCTACAAGGAAGTTGGACATCACTCCTGCAGAAACTCCTGCTACAGTCGTTTTGCCGGTGCTTAGTGAAAATAGTGGCAAGAGTTTTGACGAGCAGAGTGTGGCAACTCCTAGTGAATTAGTAGAAGAAGTGTCAATCACAGACTATTCTCCTATACAAAAACACCATATCGTGCAGATGGAAACAGACCACTATATGCAAACCCAAGTCAAAATGACAGAGCATATTCCAGTCAAAGCTGAAGAGAAAAAGATATTAGAAGGCGAGTATAGGATTATCGGCGAAGTTTTTAAGACATATGTCGTGGTGGAAAAAGAAGACGAACTATGGCTTATTGACTTCCATGCTGGACATGAGCGACTAAATTATGACCATTTCTGTAAAATGTTGGAAGACAGACAACTTGCAACACAAGACTTATTGTTTCCATATACACACAGAGTGAATGCGGAAGAGATGAATTATATACTCAGCATACAAGATTCGCTCAAAAGTGTTGGCTTTGATATAGATATGTTCTCCAAGAACGAAGTCAAGATATCTTCTATGCCATTACTGCTAAAAGATATCAACTTAAAAGGCTTTATGGACGACCTGCTATTCAATATGAAACTCTCTAAGGACAAGACACCTACACAAATCAAGGAATATTTGATGCAGACATCTTGTAAAAATGCTGTCAAATCAGGGTTTACACTCAATAAACAAGAGATAGAAGAGTTGCTATCTAAAATAGACCGAGACAATCCAGTCCTTCTCTGCCCACATGGTAGACCTATTATATATAAACTCACAAGGAGCATGGTAGACAAATGGTTCAAGCGAATAGTATAAAGCCAAAAGTAATAGTTGTCACCGGTGCTACTGCTAGCGGAAAGAGTGGACTATCTATTCGATTGGCAAAAGAGTTTAATGGTGAAATTATCAGTGCAGATAGTGTACAAGTGTATAAAGGGCTAAATATTGGTAGCGGAAAAGTGACCGAATCAGAGATGTCTGGCATTATTCACTACAATCTAGACATATTGGAGCCAAATGAAAGTTATAGTGCAGGAAAGTTTTGCGAGCAAGTAGACGATTATATCTCAACCATACTAGCAAAAGGCAAACTGCCTATCATTGTCGGTGGTACAGTAATGTACGTCAAAGCATGGCTTGAAGGCTACGATTTTTATGGCAGTGTAAATTGCGAAGAAAAACGTCAAAAATATGTTAAATTAGCCGAGCAAGAAAATATTACATTGCACCAACTTTTACAAAAAAAATCGCCAATTATGGCTGAAAAAGTGCATGAAAACAATACAAAACGAGTGTTGAGATATCTAGAACTTGCAGACGAAGGCAAAGAAAACGTGCCAACCAAGACAATGCAAGACAAATACGACGTATTGGCACTCAAGGTTGATGTGCCTAGAGAAGAGTTGTATGCCAAAATCAATGCACGAGTGGACCAAATGGTAGACGAAGGTCTTGTACAAGAAGTAGAGCATTTGTACAAGCAATATGGCGATGTGCCAGCACTACAAACCATCGATTATAAAGAAATAGTATCATATCTCAAAGGAGAGATGACTCTAGCAGAAGCTGTTGACAAGGCGAAACAGCACTCTAGAAACTATGCCAAACGACAAATTACCTTTATGAAAGGCATGCCGTATTTGGTAAATTGCAACAAAAACAATGCATTTGACATTGTTAGGGAGTTTTTGAATGATTAATTTATCTTCTTCTACATTAGATTATATCGAAAAAGCAGAATTAGAGTTGAAGGACAAGTTTGCCGAGATTGAGAGAGTTAATGAAGCCAATACTCTCAAGGTGCTCAATGCTTTTATAGACAATAGAGTAGAAATTAGGCATTTTGCTGGCACTACGGGTTATGGCTATGACGATGTAGGGCGTGACACGTTGAATAAAATATGTGCAGACATCTTCCATACACAAGATGCTATTTTTTCGCCGCAACTATCTAGCGGTACTCAAGCCATTTCTCAGGCTCTTTTGGGTATACTTAGACCAAATGACACCATATTTTGTGTCAGTGGTATGCCATACGATACTATGCATAAGGTGATTTTTGGCGAAGAGGGCAAAGATATTGGTAGCCTTAAGGACTACAATATTCATTTTGAGCATTGTGAGTTGGTAGACAATGATTTTGACCTAAAGACTATTGGTGATTATGTTGCGAAACATCGACCAACCGCTGTTTATATTCAACGTTCTAGGGGGTATTGCTATAGAGATGCTCTCAATATAGACAAGATGGACAAGGCAATATCTTTGGTCAAGTCTATTAATCCTAATACTATAGTCATAGTAGACAACTGCTATGGTGAACTCACTGAAGAAAAAGAGCCAACCGACGTCGGTGCAGACATCGTGATTGGCTCACTTATCAAAAATCTCGGTGCAGGTATCGCTCCAAGCGGTGGTTATATCGCAGGTAGACATGACTTGATAGAGCGAATATCTTTCCGCATCACTTCGCCAGCACTAGGTCAAGAAACAGGCTCGTACGAATCAGGATACAAGGCATTTTACCAAGGGCTTTTCCTTGCTAGTAATGTTGTCAGCAGTGCCAAAAAGGGGGCTTTACTTACCGCTCACATTTTTAGAAAACTTGGCTATGATGCATTGCCTGCAGAGAATAGTGTCCAATCAGACATTGTGGCTTGCATTAAGTTTGGCGATAGTGACAAACTTATTGACTTCTGCCGTGCGATTCAACATTCTTCGCCTATTGATAGCAATGCACTAGTTGAGCCATGCGACATGCCGGGCTATGACAATCAAATTATCATGGCATCAGGCAGTTTTAACCAAGGCTCATCAATAGAACTAAGCTGCGATGCGCCAATCCGTGAGCCGTATATTGCCTATCTGCAGGGCGGATTGACGTATGCACACTATAAGATTGCTTTGTGCAATGCTTTGCATAAGTCGCTTGGTATATAACATAAGTCCCCTTGTGGGGCTTTTTTATTTACATCGTGCAGACACCTAGAATGTTAACCACCGCTTTATGTGGGTTATAACCAAAAACTTTGACAAAAAACCAAAAAAAACAAAATAAAGCCCAAAAACATTTGATTTTTTATATCAAAATAGTTTATACTAAAGACAAGAAAACAAATAAAGGAGAAAAAGACATGGCATCATATGCAGTCAAGACAAATAGAAGAAGGTTTACTATTACAACTATAGTAGGAGTAATCCTAGCTATAGCAATAGTAGCCAGTGTATTTTTGCTGTGTCGTCCAAACAACACTACACCTAATGCGGTTATAGGCAGTAAGATAGATAAATCGCTGGGGGGGGCGCTCGCTATTAAACGCTAGTGTTTGGGACGGCTCATCAGACACCACCTGGGCAGGTACAGGTACGGAAGCCGACCCTTATCTCATATATAGTGCAGCAGAACTGCGTGGATTGGCAGTACAATCTAATGCGGGTCAAACTTACTCAGGTAAGTATTTTTTGCAGACAGTAGATATCAACTTAAATAATGTTAAGTGGGTGTCTATCAAAAATTTTAGCGGAACTTATGATGGAGGCAACCATACCATTGCCAATCTTGATTGTTATGAAAACGGATTGTTTGCTACTGCGACAACAGCCTTGAAAAATATCAAACTAAGCGGAGTCACTTTTTCTGCGACATACAACCAATCGAGCATCGTAGCTTCAGACTTAGGAGCATTGGCTGGCATAGTAAGAGGTACAGGAGTGGTCAATTGTCACGTAGAAGATGTCAATATTTCACCACAATTTTCTTCATCAGGATCTTATACTGCAGGTAATAACATGTATATAGGTGGCTTGGTTGGTTCTTCGAATGGCAGTATAACGGATTGTTCGGTAAAAGGTATGACAATCAAGACCAATGCTCAATATGTTGCAGGGTTGGTTGCATATCACGGAATCTCTATTGATATCACTAATTGTGTAGTTGAAGACTTTGATATTACTTCTTCGAATGCATCTAGCTATGTGTCCGGCATTATGACAGAGGGTAGTTCTACATATACTGCCACAATAAATAATTGCAAAGTGGGGCAAGGTAGTTTACGTGGCTATCACGTTGCCGGTATAGCATATGTCAAAGTAAATAATACTTCTTGCTTTGTCAGTGCAGACTTATATGGTAAATGGAGTTCCTACGGATTTTGCTCAGGAGGTAGCGCAACCGAATGTTATTTCAACGGAACTATTAGCATTATGGATACAACTAATTATATATCAATTTTTATCAGCCATAATGGAAGTTCTGTTATGAGATGTATGTTTAATGGTAAAGTAGTAGGCAATCCTAACAA
This sequence comes from Clostridia bacterium, assembly GCA_046881985.1. Classification (GTDB taxonomy): domain Bacteria; phylum Bacillota; class Clostridia; order Christensenellales; family UBA1242; genus HGM11372. The sequence goes on along the minus strand of JBKSMV010000097.1, from coordinate 6,850 downwards.
TCCTTCATGTTATATATACTTGGGCAGTAGTGGAACTTATTATTCTCACAACTCATATATTGGTGGAGAGTATATCACGAATGGTGCAATCAACTTGCATACATATGTTGGTGGATATCAGTGCATAGTAGATATGCAGACCGTTGGCACAGCCAATCTAAAGATGCACTCATCATATGAGACAGATTGCTATATCAACGAAGACAAAACTGGACAAGTTTATGCAAGTACAGGATTGTTGTCTGCACAAACACTACCTGCAGAGGATCTTCGTTCGCCTACCTTGTATCAAAAATGGATAGACTTTGACACTTATTGGATGATAGACAGAAATATCAACGATGGCATACCTATCTTGCGCGCATTCTACGATGTGGCAGTAGTCACAGGGTTTGACGGCGAAGGCACACAAGCGAGCCCATATATCATAGAGAATGCTGCAGGATTTGTAGCTTTTGCCAAGACTTATCTAGACGATCCTTTTATTGGTTATAAATATTGGAAGATTGCAGACGGAGTGACAACTCTAGACTTGTCCAATCATGGTAGTTGGAGACCATTTACCTTTAATGGCTATTTGATGGGCAACAAATGTAATATTACAGGTCTAACTATCGATGAAAACTATGCAAGAGTGGGACTATTTGCATCATTGAGTGCTGGAGCTGTCGTTGAATGGCTCTCAGTATACGGCAACGTAGATTATGACTATGCCAAGTATACTGGCGGATTGGTGGGATTTGTTTCTCAAGGCGCACTAGTATCCAACTGCTACTTTGAAGGCAATATCACCGGCTATATGAATAGTTATGGTATCAAGAATGTTGGCGCATTGGTTGGTTATACAGAGACTAACGACGTGGCTTCTTCATATGCAAAGGTTGTACATACAAGACACTACATCAACCGCACAGTCACCAACAATATCTCCCAAGTCTATGTAGTTGGTCTAGAAGGTCAACTATGTCCTAATGTGACTTCGGATTATCTCGAAGACCTAGGCTTCGACACTACCGACACAGGCTGGGGCGACTTCACTCAAACAGAGATAGCATCAGCCAACTTCAGTATCAAGAGAAACATCTCAGGCAAGGGCGCAATTCTCGCCACAGCAGGTGGAGAGAATGTTGCCTTTGACAATGATGACGTATCAGTCAATACGTACAAAAAGGGCACAGAAGTAATAGTAGAAGCAACAGCCAGCACAGGTTATGCCATCAAAAGTATAATCATAGGCGGTACAGAGTATGCATCAGCAGTCAATCAAAACAGCATAGTCCTAGTATACTCTACAGCCAATGTATCAAAGGAGTTGCCCATAGTAGTAGTGTTTGACAATCAATACTCAATCACTATCTCCAACGGCACACACTCCGACCAAGGTAGTACAACAGTGTCTGGCTCAAATATAACAACTACTAATCCATACAAAGCACTAAAGAGTACCAGTATAACAACGACATCTACAGCCACAACCAATACTTCAACACTCAAGTCATACATAACAGGAGTGACAATAGATGGTACACTAGTAAATATCTCAAGTGCAGACAATACAACTACTACTCATACAATAAACGGTATAACCTATACCATCGCCCGTACTAAGACAACAGGCTTCAGTACACAGATAGTGACTAAGGTAGTAATCACTTGCTCACTCACTAAGTCTATAACCATCTCAACTCACTACAATGCCCAACAATCTGTATCTACCAGTGTAACCCTAGTAGGAGGAGATGGAAACACCACAAGTACCCCAACAGGAACAATAACAGCAGACTGGGGAAGTACAACCAATACCCTAACAAAGACAGAGCAGACAGGCAAGACATTCATAGGTTGGGTAGTAAACGGACAGATAGAGTCACAAGAAGATACCTTCAGTACTCAAGTGACAAGTAGTACCACAACTATTACTGAACTCTGGGCAGTGATGTACAATATATCTCTCACACTCCCAAGTGGAACAGAGAGTATACGAGTAGCCCATGCAATGACAGGCCTAATCTATAACTTGTCTACAAATACAGCCTTAATGGCAGGAGAATGGATAGTATACATACCAGACGGATATACTCTAAAAGTGAATGGTAGCACAGTTGCCAAGACTGAAGGACTATACATAGTGACAATCTCTGCAGATAGTACAATAGCTATTGTATAACTAAAAAAGCACTAGAAATAGTGCTTTTTTCATATATAGATACAAACAAAAAACGCTTCCAAGAAGCGCTCTTTGTTAGACACAAAGCCAATCTTGTTGGCCAAGCCACGCTGGCATAAGGCGACCATGCTCCATTAGAGCGCCCCTGTATCACATACTGAAATCCACTTAATGCTGCTGACTCCCGTCCCTGACATAGTTCATAGCACAGTATTGCACAAGACCCTAACTTCAACACATAATCGTTTTACTCAACACGCAACAAGCACCACCGCAAAAGGCATTCGGCCTCGCTAAAGCGGATTGCGAGAGTAGGGCACCGCTAACTCCCCGCTTATTGTGTCTAAAGGTATTATAGCGGTTATTAAATAAAAAAACAAGTAATTTTTGCAAAACAAAACAAAAAAGTTTGCAGTTAATGACTAATTGTGTTAAAATCAATACATTATGGAGGTTCATTTTGACAAAGAAAGTGACAAATGCAGAAAGATTTATCTCTGCATACAACGCAATCGACCATAGCCTTAGGTCATTGTACAATTTTAAGAAGTCCCTTACGTTCACGGACGTGATACGCAAGAGCGTAATGTTTAACTCTGTTATTAGGAAATATGAAGACGACTTGCTCGACTACGGCAGATTGAGAAATGCCATCATTCACCGCTCAAACAGCAGTTTTGTGATAGCAGAGCCTCATTTGGACGTGGTAGAGAAGATTGAAAAATTAGCAGACATCATTTCTACACCACCTTTGGCACTAGATAGAATCAGCAACCACGAAGTATTGACTATGCCACATTCTGCTACAGCACACGAGATAATATCTCTCATGGCTCGCTCTGGTTATAGCAATATACCTATATATAAGGATAGTTTCCTTATAGGCATTGCCAACGGACAACGTGTGCTAGACGTCATTGGGCTAGAAATCAATAATGGCAACAAAAACATAGACAATTTCTTACGTAAAACCAATGCTCAACAACTTGTTGAAAGAGTGCAAGATGACAAATATTACGTACTTGCAGACCAAAATCTCACCATTGAAGAAGCAATGCAACATTTCGAAACCAATCGCAAACTTCTACTCATATTGATTACACAAGACGGACAATACGACAGCGCACCACTAGGTGTCATTACCATTACTGACGTAGTGGAAATGCAAAAAGTATTGAACGTGTATTAAAAGGCGAACTATGAAAACTCCTATATGGAATGATTATAAAGTATTGTCTACAGGCTCAGGCTACAAACTAGAGAAATGGGGCAAGGTCACATTGCTCAGACCAGACCCACAGGTTATATGGAATGCCGATAAGCCGTTAGAGTCACACAAAAATATAGATGCAAAATATATCCGCACCGAAAACAAGTCAGGTGAGTGGAGATATAATACCAAGTTGCCAGAGAACTGGAACATTCATTGGCAAAACTTAGTATTCAAAGTACAACCAATGAACTTCAAGCACACTGGTCTTTTCCCAGAGCAAGCAGTAAACTGGCAACTTATGATTAACCTTATCAAAAAGGCCAATCGACCAGTCAAAGTGCTCAATCTTTTTGCATACACAGGCGGAGCGACAATGGCTTGTGCAAGTGCCGGTGCTAGTGTAGTTCACGTTGACGCAGCCAAAAATATGGTGGCACATGCCAAAGAAAATGCTCGTTTGTCAGGGCTTGAAAATGCGCCTATCAGATATATCGTAGACGACTGCCAAAAGTTTGTAGAGAAAGAGATTCGCAGGGGCAATAAATATGATATTATCATTATGGACCCACCAAGTTTTGGTCGTGGGCCAAACAATGAAATGTGGAAGCTGGAAGAGAATATCTACGACTTTGTAATGCTGACAGCCAAACTTTTGTCAGACAATGCTATAGCCATGCTTATCAATAGCTATACTACAGGTCTGCAACCTACAGTTATGCAAAACATTCTCGCTCTAGCGTGCAAGGGCTTTAGGGCAGAGTATGATGCCTACGAAATAGGTATACAGACAGAAGAAAAAGAAGTAAAATTGCCATGCGGTTGTTCGGCAGTTGCTTTCTTGGGAGGAAAGAATGGATAATTTTGAACCACAAATTGTATTTGAAGACAATCACCTTTTGGTCGTCATAAAACCAAAGAATATATCTGTGCAAGAAGATGACTCTCATGACCTAGATATGTTGACTTTGCTCAAAAACTTTATCAAAGAGCGTGACAACAAGCCTGGCAACGTCTATCTAGGTCTTGTACATAGACTAGATAGACCTACTGGCGGTGTTATGGTATTTGCCAAAACTAGCAAATGTGCAGACAGACTCAGCCAACAACTCAGAGATAGACAAATACGTAAGAAATATCTCTGCGTAGTTAAGGGCATACCTAATCAAATCGATGGTACACTTGTGGCATATTTGAAGAAGAATACTGACACCAATACCGTCAGTCTAACCACACAATCAGACAAAGACGGCAAATATGCAGAGCTATTTTATGAAGTTTTGGGTAGTGAAAATGGCTATTCTTTAGTAAAAGTAGACTTGCATACTGGCAGAAGTCACCAAATACGTGTGCAAATGGCCAAACAAAACAAAACACCAATCTATGGCGACTTTAAGTATGGTGAAAAGGATCATGGTGGCAATCTAGGTCTATGGGCTTATGAACTGTCATTCTTACACCCAATTTCCAAGAAAAACATGTCATTTAAGGTGTATCCATCTACAGAGACAGCACCTTTTGATATGTTTAAGTCAACAATAGATTTCAAAAATATTTAACAATAGGAGAAACTATGAAAGTAAACAAAAATATTTGTGTGGGCTGTGGAATGTGTGTCAATTCTTGCCCAGTAGAAGCCATTTCTTTTGACAAGGACGGAAAAGCTGTCATTGACCCAAACAAATGCGTACTTTGTGGCACTTGCAAACGTGTCTGCCCAGTCGAAGCCATCAGCGAATAACCTTTTTTCACTAAACCAAATATACTCAATAAATATAAATAAAAAGCACTAGAAATAGTGCTTTTTTTAATATTAATTTAGAATAGATAAATGATAATTAACTCTGCATAGAGCGGATTAAACCGACAACTTTGCCCAAAATTACTACATCTTTAGAGAAGATAGGACGCATGAAGTTGTTTTCTGGTTGTAATCTAACCATATTTCGCTCTAGATAAAAACGTTTAACTGTGGCACTACCATCAATCATGGCAGCGACAATCTCGCCGTTTTGAGCGGTTGATTGCTTATTAATCACAACCCAGTCGCCGTCATATATGCCAACATTAATCATGCTGTCACCTTTGACTCTAAGAGCGAACAATTCATTACCTTTGAAGAAGCTAGAAGAGAAACTAATCTCACCGCTTAAGTTTTCTTCTGCTAAAATAGGAGTGCCTGCCGCAATTTGACCCAAAATAGGCATGGTGCGGACATTGTCTCTATTTTTGAGCTCGGTCAGTTCGATAGAGCGATTTTTACTTTTATTACGTATAATTTTGCCATCTGCTTCCATTTGAGTAAGATAATAAGAAACCGTAGAAGTAGACGCCACACCTACAGCCTTGCATATTTCTCTCATTGATGGTGGATAGCCATTGGTCAATATATATTGCTTGATATATTGATAAGTTCTTTCGTAGTTATTCATGATTTCAATTTATCATAATCCGTACCATATGTCAACGAATTTGAAACATTTGTTCGATAAAAAAAGAGTTTATCACTCTTTTTTCAATTTTACTATATTTGCCACATCTTTACGCATATCTTCGCTGATTGCGGCATAATGCTTTTTCGTCGTATTTATATCTTTATGTCCCAATACATCTGCAACGATATATATATTGCCTGTTTCTCTATACAATGCTGTGCCATATGTGCTACGTAATTTGTGAGGGGTGATATTTTTTAGGGGAGTAACCACCAAGGCATACTTTTTAACTAGTTTTTCGACACTACGGACACCAAGACGCTTGTTTTGCAAGCTTAAGAATAGCGCTTTTTCATTTTCTGGAATATTGAGAGTAGAGCGGTAAGATAAGTAGTTTTTGAGTGTGTCCGCCACTTCGTTAGAAAAATATAGTATGGTTTGATTGCCACCTTTACGTACCACCTTAAAACTATTAGTACTAAAATCAAAGTCATCAACATTAAGTCCTACACATTCGCTGACACGAATACCTGTACCCAACATAAGAGTAAGCAATGCATTATCTCGTGTGCTGCAATGTCTTAGGTATTTATTTTGGTGTTCAGAAAATTGTTCTGGATTCTCGGCAACGTCTAAAATGTTATTTACTTCATTGTTTTCTAGCCTAATAATAGGTTTTGAGTGTTGTTTTGGTATATCTACTTTTGCTGCCACATTACTATCTAAAAGATTTTTCTTAAAATAGTACCCAAAGAAAGAGCGTAGGGTAGACAATTTTCTTGCTTTGCCTTTTTCTGTATTGGTATAACATATATTTTTGTCATTATCATCATACATGCTTACATATGACAAAAACTTCTCAATCATTATACTATCTACCTTACGTAAATTATCTAGTGTAATTTCTGCAATGCTATCACAATATAAGCCAAGTCTTTGTTTTTCATTGAGCAAAAGGTAGTTGAAAAATACAATCAAATCGTTGGCATAATTAAGCCTAGTAAGCGGTGTAGTTTGATTTTCTATACCAATAAAGAA
>JBKSMV010000096.1:0-4514 GCA_046881985.1 Clostridia bacterium | reverse complement strand
GGTAGATATGAGCAGTTCAATGCTTTTGACACTATTTATCGTGAAAGACTACCCAAAAAGGTAGTAGGCAGATTATTTAATATGCCGGCTAAGAGGTGGATTTAATGAAAACCAAATCCACAACTTACTCTTTGACAGACTTTGCTTTTGACAAAACCCCAGCAGACAACACTCTGCATTTTCACTCATGCCATGGCTTTGCTATCAAAAACGGCAAACTGACCACAGGGCTAGGCTTTGCAAAACTCAAAGTTCCAAACTCTACCGAACCACGTGCCCAAGAGTTTGAGATAGACTACACAGACCTTCCAGAGACAGAAACGAGCCTGCGAGTGTTTTCCTACTTCAAAGGCTACACAGGTCCAACTCAAGCCAGCACTATCTATGACCGCAGACTTCATTTCTTGGGTTCAAGCGGTACAATGTATGAGATAAGGCCTTGCATAGACTACCAAAAGATTTTTTCAGTATATAGTCAGTCACTCAACTTTAGTTCACTGCCTGTGGCACTCAATTTTAGACAAAATGGCGAAGATATGGCCATTTTTTCAAATGCTACAGACGATATGGTAGTGTGGAAATGCTCGGATACAGCACCAAATACTTTGGCTCTCGACTTTCACCTAACCAGCCTTTGTGAAAACGACGGCATTTTGTATGCGACCACAGACGGCGACGAAAAGACCATTTTCTACACAACCACGCTCGACCCAGAACTTATCAACGACACTAATAGTGGCACGATAGAACTCACTGACGAACGTGGCGCTAGCAAAAAGGTTATCTCATTCAAAGGTTATGTTTACGTCTTTAGAGAGTATGGCATTACCAAACTCACTAGGCTTTCTTCTGGCGAGTTTTCCATTTCTCAGTTGTACACCAGCCCAAACAAAATATACTCCAACACAGTCACTGTCTGCGGAGACAAAATCTTGTTCCTTGCACGCAATGGCATTTTCTCATTCAACGGTATCAATGTTAATAAGGTTGAGACCTGCTATGATGATATCATTATGGGTGTGGACAATACAGACGCGCTTGGTGCTTGTGTGGGCGAGCATTTCTATCTTGCCTGCAGACTCAACTATGCAGATGTGACAGAAGCAGAATACGCCATGCAACACAATGCCTTTATTGACCTCAACGTACAGACGGAAGAGATAAGCGTAGTACGTGGTGTAGACGTGGCATCAATGCTGGCTGTGGCAGACTTTAGCATGGAAAAACTAGTGGTCACATTCAATGGTGACAATGCTTGTGAGATAGCTGAAGTAAGCAGTGATGGAATGTACTTGGGAGAGAAGATAAACAAAGTGTATGAGACCAATACCATCTATCTACCTTATGAGACGCGCATCTCTGCTGTGGAAGTAGAAGCGAGTCGTGGCACCGTGGTAGAAATAGTTACAGATAACGCCACTCTGCATTTCACTTGCTCTCGTAACGGCTACAACTGCTTCACGCCTTATGCCAAGTCAACCTGTTTTAAGGTGGTTGTCAAAGGCTTGGGCAACGATACGGTAGTAGACAAATTAACCTTGATCACTACGGAGTTGGTTTAATGACCCAACAGCAGTATGATAATTGGATTGCAGAGATTAGGGGAGACGAAAATGGCTCCACCGATCAGGCCATCAATCTAATGTCCATACCACAGCAGGACGCATTTGTAGAGTGCCAAAAGAAGTATGTGACGGCGGTAAGAGAAGGTCAGTTACAACAAGCCAACCAACTAAAACAACGTATGGAGGAAATGAAATTGAAACGTGCAATGAAAATCAACATTCAACAAAGCCAACCCACAGCACACGACCCAAAGACACATCTAGTGTCTACCAAGGAGTACATTGCTTGGGCAAAGGCGAAAAGGAGCAATCATGAAAGCTAAACTCAAAAGCGGTAGTTTCTGGATAAGCCTTGTCAGTGCGGTGGTGCTTATCTTAAAATCCATTTTCGGCTGGGAATTGGATAATGCCTTGATAGCTAGTCTATCTGACTCAGCACTTGGCGTTTTGGTGGTGTTTGGCATAATCAAAGACCACCCAGCTCAGACTAACGGCACAACCACATCAACACAAGAGCCAACCGAAAACATTGACGACAAAAGTGTGGATAAAGAATAAAAAGAGCCCAAGTGGCTCTTTTTTAATTCAGTTTTCTAAGCTAAACAAACACTATATATTTAAGTACATATATTTAACTATTTCAAAAAATAAATATAGAAACTGCGCGGGCTAGATGCTGCCCAACACTTCTTATGAAAAAATATTGAGTTTGCCATTAATTTTATTAAATGTGTTTAGATGTAATTGATAATTTAGAAGATATATAATCTTAAAGTTTGGAATATTATCCAAAAGTAAAATGAAAAAAATAAATGACAGCTTTGGCATTCCGTCAATTTGTCGGGTGAAAATTTTTAAAAAAATTTCAAAAAATACACTAAAACATTTGACATAGAAGGGTGAAAGATGCATAATCTGTTTAGATACGTTTATAATCTATAATAAGAAAGCGAAAGGAGAAATTTGAATGAGGTGTTCAAAAAAGAGAGCGCTAATTGTAGCGGTTCTGACTAGTGTGTTATTGCTGAGTGCAATATTATCAGCACTATTAGTAATTGCTGCGCAAAAGCAAAATATACCATCTAGTTTTGGTATTACATATTCAGTAGATGGTGTTGGTGCAAAGGTTAGCGCAAAGTATGGTTTGATTAAGCCAACTGGTGAAGTGTCAATGGTAAGCATGACAACAGCAGATGGCGTTTCAACAGATCTCAATTTTAGTATATTAGATACCATTGATGGAGTGGCGTTGAAACCAAACGGTGACATAACTCTCACTCAAGCAACAGGAACAGAAGTAGTTTTTGAGTTTAGATTTGAAAACACAGCAGATACTTTGTTTACAGTCGGAATGACAAGTGCAGGAACAGTAGTTAATGTTGCAGAATATTATTATGTATCAGCAGAGCCACTAGCAACAAGCGAATATGGAAGAATTATAGAATCGTCGTTGAGTAGGGCAGCAACAAGACAACTTGCAATACCAAAACAAGCAATATTAGAAACAACAGGCTCAGGTGATGTGCTTTATATTTATGTGAAAGTAGCATTAGCAGACATAAATGAAGACGTAAACTATAAAAAGAGCTTTAACTGGAATCTCAAACAATTGACAAAACAACAAGAGCCATATGAGATTAGTCTCAATAATGGAGATGGAACGGGCGAAACAAGTGTGACAGTTATAAAAGGAGCGGCAGTTCCACTCATGACATCACTCCCAACAGCGCCAGCAGGAAAAGGCTTTGCAGGCTATTATGATGCGCAAACAGAAGGTAACCTAATTGTAAATAAAAACGGGATGGGTGTAAAAGAGTTAACTACAGAAACAACTTTATATGCTAGATATGATGAAGAATCTGTATTGGATATAGTAGGAACAGTGTTGTATGGATTTTCACCAACAGTAAATATAAGTGAATTAAACGAACTAATCATTCCAGATAGTGTGACTGAAATTAAAACAGGAGCGCTTCAAAATTTGACCGAACTTACATATTTAGCATTACCAAGCACAATAACAAGTTTGCCAGGCATAAATACAGAAGATGCGCCACTTATGGGTTGTGAAAACTTAGAAACAATCGAATTTAATATAAGTGTCCTTCCTTTAATTGGTGAATATGAAGATTCTGCATTTGCTAGATTGTTTGGATATTTTGATTATAATGATTATTGTTTTGTTGGAACCATAAATAATGTAAAAGAGGTAATTCTCAATGGTGGCTCTAGCATTGGTGATTATGCATTTTATGGAAGTAACACATTATTATCAATCTCAATTCCAAATTCAGTGACAACAATTGGTAATTATCCATTTACTGGTTGCACAAGTTTAACAGAAATCTCAATTCCAAATTCAGTGACAACAATTGGTGATTATGCATTTTTATATTGTGAAGGACTAGAAACTGCTATAATAGGGAATTCTGTCACAACAATCGGAATTAATCCATTTGATAAATGCTATAACTTAACTTCAGTTACAATCCCAGATTCGGTGACAACAATTCCTATTTATGCTTTTCAGGATTGTATAAGTTTAACCACTATCACAATCCCAGATTCAGTGACAGCGATTGGAGAAGGTGCTTTTAAACGTTGTGGAGAACTTGAAACCATTGTTATCCCAGATTCAGTTGCAACAATGGGAAAAAATGTATTTGATGCTTGCACAAAATTAACCTCAATAACGATATCAAATTCATTGTCAACAATTCCTAGTTCTACATTTATAAATTGCACAAGTTTAGGCGAAATTACAATACCGAATTCGGTGACATCAATAGAGTATAATGCATTTATGGAATGCACAAGCTTAACATCAGTTACAATTCCAGATTCTGTAACAACAATTGGAGAAGGAGCATTCAAATATTGCGAAAGATTAGCAACTGTTACAATTCCTAATACAGTTACAACAATTGAAAAGTCAGCATTTAATGGTTG
>JBKSMV010000095.1:0-9058 GCA_046881985.1 Clostridia bacterium | reverse complement strand
GAGTTTTTTTTACAATTTAATACTTGTTATAAAGGTGCAAATGCGAGCCAGTAAACTTCTACCCTATCTTTCATTACAAAAAAAAGATACTCACTGAGCGTAGTGAGTATCTGAAACACTTAAATTATGTGTGTATGTCTGATGACATACGATGTTTCAAGTTATGTTAACTTAAAATGTTGTTATCGATTAAGCGTTAGTCCAAGCAACAGTGTTGCCTTGGTTCTTAGCTTGAACAAGTTCAACTACAATAGTGATAGCGCCGCTCTTACCTTGGTCGTTTGAATTTTCGGCCAAAGTTATAGCTTCACTGAAAGCGATTTCAGTGTTAGCACTGATAGTAGTCAAAGTTGCCTTTGAAGTACCAGTGCCATAGTAGTAGTAGTCGCCATCTTTAGTCCAAGTGCTTGCATTAGCAACTGTCAATGTCAAGTCACCTGAAGTAGTAACTTTAACACGTGCATAAGCACCACCAGCCAATTCATCAACATCAGGGATGATTGCGATAGCACCAACTAGAGTGTCACCTGCAACTGCGTTTTGAACAGCTGTGATAGTTTTGTTTTGACCAGTTAGAGTTTCAGAACCAACTTTCAAAGATACAGACAATTTACCTGTAGAAACGTTACCTGTAGCACTTGCATCAGTGATGAACCATGCAGCAGTAGCGCCGAACAATGCTGCGATAGTCAACATTACGCTCAATGCTAGGATAGCAACATTCTTCTTAGACTTATTAGCCTTTAACATGATTTTCTCCTTTCATTTGTTAAGTGTTTTTCACTTACATTTTAAGCGTACAAAAAATAAATATATTTAGTCAAACGATTTTTGGCATTTTTTTTAATTTTTTTTTATTTTTTTACAAGTTTTTGGTTTTTTCTCTATATTCGAATGTCGAAAGGCGTCGAAATCGAACAAAAAAACACACCAACAACTTGGTGTGTAAAAATATTTGTCTAGAAAAGTGAAATGAAGTGGTCTAGTCTACGTGCACACTCTTCTACTCCAAGTAGTGACATAATGTCATAGAGAGATGGGGTATTGGTCTTGCCTGTGATGGCTAAGCGAATGAGTGTGGCTGCACGAGTGACGTCGCCGAGATAGGCTTGCGGGTTGGCTTTGTAGTCTTTGCGGTCTGCGAAGCCATTGGCTAGAGCGATGTCTTTCAAGTGAGAGAACCATTCTGCATTGTCTGTATGAGTAGTGAGTTTGGTCTTATATATATATGTATAATATAGGTAATAATTATCTAAATTAATAACTTTATCTTCATACTCACTAAAATAATTCTTGTTTAGTTCCTCGTTATTTTTATACTTATTAAAAAACTTATTTAACTCATCATTTGATTCTATCATAAAGTCACTAAAGGATTCAATATGACAAAAATCTTTAATAACTTTAAGTTCTTGTGTAGTGTCTAGCAGACTCTTGTCTAGTGACCAGTCGGTGAGCAGGTAGTCGAAGTAGGACTTGACCATAGACCAGTTGTAGATGTCTTTACGTGGTTTGTCACCGCCCCTATCTATCGCAAAGGCTGTCAGCCAGCGGTCGTGGTGAGCGGTGAGTTCGTGATAAAAGTCTGGGTCGTAGGTCTTGGCATATTCTACTACTGCATCATAGACTTGCTCGGCTGAGTAGGTAGAGATGACACGTTTGGATATATTGTCTAGCTTGTCCATATCGAAGTATGGGTTGGACGTGCCGATATTGTGCATATCGAATGGGTAGTCTTCGATAGGTGCGGTAGGATTGGCCAGTCGCCATGGCTCAAAGTCACTATTGATAAGAGTGAGCAGGTACTCCTTGATGGCGTCTATTGGGTAGCCTTGTTGGAAGAAATATCTCATGTCTGCTTCTGGGTCGTAGCGCTTGCTGATTTTACGTTTATTACCAGTAGTGGCATCAGTCTTCATAAGTATTGGTGTATGGGCATATTTTGGTGGTTCGATGCCTAGTGACTTAAATAGTTCCAAATGCACTGGCAGACTGCTATACCACTCTTCGCCCCTGACTACAATGCTAGTATGCATGAGAGTATCGTCTACTAGGTGTGCAAAGGCATAGACTGGTATGCCGTTGGACTTAATCAAGATAGCATTTTGGTCGTTTTCGCTGACTTCTCGCTCACCCTTGATAATATCTCTGTGTTTGGTCTTATTTTCCACGTTGCCTTGTGAGATGAAGCGAAGGGCGAACTTTTGGCCTGCGTTGATTTTTTGGGCAATTTCGTCCAAAGTTAAGTGCATACATGGGTCGTCTGCTTCGAAGGTGGTTTCACGGCGTTCCATGATTTCCGCCTTGCCACCATTCTCTCCGCAGAAGCATGGCATGGCTCTGCCTAGGCGCACTAGTTCTTTGGCAAAGACGTTGTATATCTCTGTCCTTTGGCTCTGCTGATATGGGCCGTAGTCACCGCCTATCTTGTAGCCTTCGTCTGGCATAACGTCGTAGAGTCGTAGCATATTGAGTGCTATCATGTCACTGCCTTCGACAAGACGTTTTTGGTCAGTGTCTTCTAGTCGTAGATAAAACACACCGCCTGTCTGTTTGGCTATGAGATAGTCGATATATGCGCCAAAGAATGAGCCTATATGCAAGTATCCTGTTGGGCTTGGGGCAAATCTTGTCACTTCACCCGCCGTCTGTCTAGCTGGGTAGCGTTGCATCAAATCTGCTATGGTGTCGTGTGTATTGGGGTATAATAAGTCGCTAAGTTTGTTGTAATCCATAATTTTTCCTTATATGCAATAATTGATAATAGTATTGAGCAAGGCATTGTAGTCCGCTGATGTGCCCAGGTAGGTCTGCATTGTAGCGAGTGCGTCCTGCTCGGTGAGTGAAAGCCTAGCATAGTCGGTGTGACTGGCTTGGCTATAGGTAATGGTCTGGTGAGCCTTTTGGTAAGACTGCCATTCGAGATTGTGTATGGTTTTGGCTGATAGGTAGTTGGCGATAGAAGCCTTGATAGCGCTAGCATTGGACTCTATCTTGCCCGCATTCAATGTGCTAGTGCCGTCTATACCGCCTGTAGCCAAAGTATATGGTTGTCTACCTGCAAAGGTGTTGACAACATTGATATTGCCAAATCCGTCTTGCGCCTTGATAATCTTGGTTGGTACGTTATTACCCTTGAAATTGGCAAGGAAGTAGTCCCTAGTAGAGATTAGACGTGCGGTGTAGTTCTCTTTGATAAGGCTAGAGAATAGCGCTGTCTGTGTGCTACCGCTAGTGTATGAGTAGGTTGTGAGTGCCTTGCTCATAGCATAACCGCTGTGTCTTACCACGCTTTCGCTGAGTGAAATGCCCTTGTCGATAAGATTTTCGTATGCTACGTAAACAAGTTTCAAGTGACTCAAGTTGACTGGGCTAGCTGGGTCGCTCTCCATAATGAGTGAACGTTCTAGGTCGCTGACCCTATCTACCACCCTATCTACCGCATTGAAGAGTGCGTCCATTTTGTCGTAGATTTCGTCTTGGACGGCGGAAGGGTATTTTTTGTTTATCATGTCTGGTGCAAAGAAATATGTCGCAGACAAGCTGTCGTACACCAATGGTTCGTACATATTAGTCAAGTATTTGTAGGCGGTGTATGTATTGCACGCAGAGTCAAGTTTGGCACTACGTAATACTTCAAAGTGTTCAACTTCAAAGGTTGCCTTGCCTGTGGTTTCGTCATTGCTGAGTCTACGTAGGTTGACGTTGCTAGCGATATTGGCATTGTAGTCACGTGCGAAGTTGTTGAGCACTGCGCTCTCTCCACAGCCTGTAAGTGTGAGTGGCAAAAGCACTAGTACTAATATGAGTGTAAGTATTTTCTTTTTCATAAGCCCTCCTACCACACTTTAGCCAGATAATAAGTGGCTCTCTCTTGGGCTGTGGCGCTGGTGTCGTCCGTACTCATTCGGCTGGCATAGTATTCATAAAATGAGCCTGCATAAGCATATCTATTGCCTATCTGGTAATACATCTGCACAAAAGTATTGGCTTCGGTACTGAACTGACCATTCGCAAGTCCGCTATTGTAGTCAAATGCTCCATTGGTAATGGTGACATTGTCTTGAATGGTGGACATTGAGTTGTAATATGCTGACTTGAACTGCACCTGTGTAGGCTCTAGGTTGGTGTAGCATTGTCTAACTGCGTCAAAATAGAGTGTGTATATAGCAATATGTGCAGGTGGATTGTTGCGATAGTGGTATGTCTTGATATAATCACACAACTCGCTCATAAAGTCTGCATAGTCTGCGACATACTCCGCTGTAGGCTTGAACACTCGTACATAGCCTTCGAGAAGTTCGCCTTGTGTGCTGTCGGCTAGATTGTTAATCGCTTTGTTAACTTCGGCGATGAGTTCTGCTCTGTCTTCCAGCAAGTCGTCTATATCGTCTGCCAACTGCTCAGCTCTAGTTTCGTCACCTGTGCCAAAAGTGAGATATTGACTTAAGTTGGTGGCGATAGTGTCCATCTTGGTAAGAGTGGCAGTCGCACGAACAAGTCTATTTTCGCTGTAGTCGTTGCTGGAAGTGGCATACTCGTCATGCAGTACGTCCAGTAATCCCCTTGTCTTGCTCGCAGTAGTGGTGCGAGTAAGTGTATTGTATTGCCCCTGCAATGCTAGTTGATTGGCAACCGGATTGTGCAAAAGATAGTATGCGCCTATACCTAATCCGCACACTAGCAAAACTACCGCTAGCACTATGCCTAGTTTCTTAAACTTAATCTTCTTCATATATTAAATTATATCAAACATGATTTTGAGTGTCAATCATTGTTGGATTTATAAAAGTGCAAAATTGTGGCTTTTGGTTTTATCTTGGTGATTTTTTGGCAAAAAATATGAAAAGTTGAGAAAAAATCGTTGACAAGAGTTTTCAAAACTGCTATTATCATAATGCTTTCATAAAAGCAAACCCCATTATGCTTCGTTAGCTCAGTGGTAGAGCATCCGGCTGTTAACCGGCAGGTCGTAGGTTCAAATCCTACACGGAGCGCCAAAACAAGTCCTGCATTGCAGGGCTTTTTTGTTTGTGTTTTTGCTTTGTGTGTGGTATAATCAAAGTATGAAAGTTATAACTATTTGTGGCAGTATGCGTTTTGCCGACGAAATGCAGAATATCGCTCGTGACCTAGAAGCACAATATGGGCATTGCGTCATTCAATGTGTGTACAATCTCAACAAGATTGAGAGTGACCAGTCCGCTATAGACAATATCGTATCTGCTCATTAGAAGAAGATTGACATCAGCGACGCTATCTATGTGGTGAATATCGGCGGTTATATCGGTCAATCTACTCAAAATGAAATTGATTACGCCAAGAAACTTGGCAAAGAAGTGATTTATCACGAATAAAATGTGGTTTTATCCACATTTTTTATTGTCTTTTATGGATTTTTTAGTTGTTTATCACACTTTTACACATCTTTTCGTTGTTTGTGTAAGTTTGACAAAATTGTCTATTACACGTAAAAAATACCGCATTTTATTTGCCTAGTTATTTTTTATTTGTTATAATACATTCGTTTTGCAAATTGTTGATTTATCAACAAAATATCTTTTCAAGGGAAAAATTACTAATGAGTAAAGTAAAAATAGTCACCGATTCAAACTCTGGAATATTGCAATCAGAAGCAAAATCTATGGGTATATTTGTGATACCTATGCCTTTTACTATAAATGGCGAAGAGTATTTGGAAGAAATCAGCATGAGCCAAGAGAAGTTTTACGAACTTCTAAAGCAAAATGCTGATGTCACCACTTCACAGCCGTCACAAAGTTATCTAGAAGAGTTGTGGACCAATCTTCTCGAAGACTATGACGAAGTAGTTTATATACCAATGACTAGCGGTCTCAGTAAGACTTGTGAAAATGCCCAAAACTATGCCAAGGCATTTGGTGGTAAAGTGCAAGTAGTAGACAACCTTCGCATTTCTGTCACACTTAGAGAAGCTGTGCTGGAAGCCATTGAGCTTGCTAAACAAGGCAAGACCGCTGGCGAAATCAAGGATTATCTCGAATCCACAAAAGACAAGTCTAGTATCTACATTATGGTAGACGACTTGAAATATCTCAAAAAAGGTGGTCGCATATCCCCTACCGCCGCCGCCATTGGTGCATTACTCAATATCAAGCCAATACTTAGCAGTCGTGGACACAACTTTGAGAAGTTCGCCATGGCACTATCAATTACCCAAGCCAAGAAGAAAATGATTGCTCGCATCAAGCAAGAGTTGGAAACAGAGTTTAAGCACGACTACGACAGGGGCAGAATGACCGTGTCTATCGCTCACACTCAAAACGAAAAAGAAGCGCACAAGTTTAAGAAGGAAATCCAAAAAGCTATTCCAAATGTGACTTTCCGCTTTATCAACCCACTATCACTCAGCGTATCTTGCCATATTGGCCCTGGCGCATTGGCTTGCGCTATCACTGCCAATAAGTATATGAAAAAAGACAAAGACAAGGACAAAGAAGAGTAATACAAAAAAAGACTCGATTGAGTCTTTTTTTATTTCTTCTTCGCTTTATCTTGCATATCATTGACTTTTTGTTGAGTCTTGTCAATAATTGGCTTGATTTGAGTGTTGATAATCTTAACCAGTGCATCTACTGCATTTTTACTATTATCAATATCTGCACCAACATTTTTCAGCTTGGACTCAATCATAGGCTTGAGCAAGCCAATATCTCCAAGCATCACGTCAGACAATCTGCTATCCGCCTTGATATCATTCATAATAGTCGTAGCAATATATTGTTGTGTCTCAAACTCATTTCTGCCACCGATAGTCAACGCATTACCGCTAGCATCTCTAATGGCAGACTTGTTGGCTTCTTTGGTCGCCATAGTAAGTTCGTGAATAGCAGATGTTAAGCCATCAAAGGCTTTAGTTTCTCTAAAGTCGCCGTATGCTTCTTGTGCATACCACAATGCCGAGCCTGACAGCCCCGCATCATAATTACCCAACAATGCTTGCTCGACAACATTATCAATGTTTAACATTGCATCAGCACTAACATCTCCTCGTACCGTTGCACTAGTGAGTATGGACTTTAACTCGTCAAAAGCTTTGGTATAAGCTCTAGCAGACATGGCCTTTGCCACTTCACTCTCAGCCGAAGCGACGGCATTTCGCTTCTTCTCTATATCCATCTCATCCACAAAGGCTGTCTGCACAGCACGAATATTTTCCGCACTGGTAGCCACCCTGACACCTTTGTCGGCTTCTTCTCGTATCTTTTCATATGCCACAGCTCCGTCCTTGCCACGACCTTCATCATAAGCATCGTAGAAAGACTTCATGATTCCGCTACGAGCCATCTTGTCGGTCTTTTTCTTGATGCCACCGGTCACACCACGTACAAAGCCCCTTGCTCCACTATTTTCACTAATAGTCTTGTCTAGAGATGACTCATAGTCGCCAGCACTGGCGAAGCCTTTGTCTCTAGCATATTCTTCTCTTTGGTCTGCATCCATTGCCAAGAATGAGCCCTTGTCTGACATGGCTTTTTTGCGAGCAGCACTAGCAGCCTTAGCTGCAACAGCACCACCTACACCAAATCCAGCGACTGTACCCGCAATCGCAAGAGCTGTACCAGCAACTTTCTTGATAGGTTCTGAAACTTCTTTGGCTGTATTTTTGCCTTCCGAGTGCAAATCTTTTGCCCCAACCCAACCTGAGAATGTGCTAATGAGAGTCTTGATGCTTAGGCAAGACACCACTAATATAACTAAATTAATAATCGCATTAAATCCCACACTCGAAGTGCTAACAGTCACTTTATCTATCACGGCAAGCAGTTGAATATACAAGTTCATCACACCTACTGATACCCATGCACCAATAGTATAACTAATAAACTCTTTTCGCCAACTGCCAAATGCCGAGCCATTGTCAAACGGATACATTGACAGAAATATTGGCGATGTGACATACAATACCAAAAGCATAAATATTCGCTTAATCAGTCCAAAGGTAATGTGGAATACTGCATAGATTATCATTACCGTAGCCACTATAGCATGGAAATAGTTGAGTTCCAACTCTTCCGCCTGACCAAACATGAGTCGGTCGGAGTTGTCTTGCACTTGAACGTCAAGTTTCATAAACCCCAACTTATTGAGTGTAGATATTTTAATATTACCCAGTGACGAGTAATGCACTTTTATTGCATAATGCCCTTCTGCAAGCTTGCTGACTCCGCTCAAAAAACCTGTACCCAATACATCTGTACCAAACAAACTATTAAAGTCTACCCACTCTTGCGGAGTCATACCGGCATATAGATACACTTTGTACAAATCGCCTTTCTTTGCATGACGAGCAAGGCAAACTCCTGCTTCTTCACTGCTCACATACCACTCATCATAGCCCGAGATTATCTCTCCTTCCACATAATCGGCTGGGCCTTCATAATCACCTTCCTCTTGAGCATATTCCCATGTGACATATTTTTTGAGTTCTGCATCGGAGTCACACTTACTTTTATTGAGATATTTTTTTGGCATACTAGGATATTTGTTGCCTAAATATATAGGAATCTCCGTCTCTGCATTGCCTAATGTCAATATATTGTTGATTACGCCAACGACATTTCTACATCCGTCAATAAAATCCAGTACACCATCTGCAATACCAGAGCCTATTTCGCCCCAATTGCTAGTCGCTTCACGAATCCTATCTGTACCAGAAATGTAGTAATCTGTTGGGTTGGCACAAAGTTCGTCCATCATCATACCAAACTCATATAACTCGTCTCCATTGGTAATCTGTGTAAGCACTGAGCCATTGTTGACATCTTGTGAGAGCTTTTCCATATCAAACAACACTTTTACATTGCTATTGTATATGACATTTGCATGCTTGATAAGTGCGTTTTGTATTGGCTGACCTTCGTATTCTTGACCACTATAACTCAAATATACATTACCGCCAGAATTGATACATGCACGATATATTCGTCTAGAAAGTGTGGCTTTTGAACTGCCTGTGGACGACGTTGCCCCGTCTATAGCCTGCAATATCACTCCACTAAACATTACTCCTACTAGG
>JBKSMV010000094.1:0-1713 GCA_046881985.1 Clostridia bacterium | reverse complement strand
GCTTCTTAATCTGCTCTGCTAGCCCCACTTGATTGAGTGCTTTTATCGCTTTGGCACGGCGCTCTTTTTTGCTAGTGCCTGCGATAGTGAGTGCAAGTTCTACATTTTCTAGCACGCTTAGGTGTGGAATAAGGTTGTATGACTGAAAAACAAAGCCTATGTAGTGACTACGATAAGCGTCCCAGTCTTTGTCCTTAAACTCTTTAGTTGATTTACCATTGACGACAATGTCGCCAGATGTATATTTATCCAATCCCCCGATAATGTTTAGCAAGGTTGTCTTACCGCAACCACTAGGCCCAAGAATAGATACAAACTCACTCTTGCGAAAGTTGATATTGATATCTCGCAAAGCGTGAACGATAGTATCGCCTGCTTGGTAATCCTTTACTATATTTTTAATTGAAATCATATACATTCTCCAATGGTTTTAGTTTAGAATAGATTATGGAATAAGTCAAATAAAATCTTTGTCATTTTTTCTTTGGAGAATCCTTATACATCGCCTGTGCCAAGCCGTTATCAAGGTAGTTATTGCCCTTCACAATTACACCTGTACCATATTTAGTGCGCAAATGCTCTATGGTGTCGTCAACACTCGTCCTAGTCAGCATATCGGTCATGGCAAGTTGGTGTCCGCTACGTTCAAAATCACTCATAGATATACCCAGCAATCGTATACTGCTCAAACCTGTATAGTCATTTTTATACACTTGCATTGCCAGTTTTGCCATCTTGGCACTATCTCGTGTCGGCTCGCTAAGGCGAATGGTCTTGCCCCAAAAGTGAAGATTGCTATCTTTTACCGTGACGTGCAATAGTCTACCTGCTTCAATATTTTGTGCTGACATACGTTTGGCAACACTTTCCGCCAAGACACTGAATCCTAGCATAATCTCATCATCAGCGCTGATGTCTTTATAAAACGTAGTGCTATTGCCCACACTTTTTGGTGGTGGGAACTTGTCATAGTCTAGCACTGGTGTCGTTTCCCAACCATTGACCACGTCAAATAGGTCCACACCAACCTTGCCAAAGTTTTTACGCAAAAAGCGGTCGTCAAACTGAGCCAAATCTCCTAATGTAAATATGCCCATTTTGTTGAGTTTGGCACAAGTACGTCGCCCTATGCCCACAACGTCGCTAATTGGTAGTGGGTAAATCTTTTTTTTGAAGTTGTCCTTGGTCAACTCTGTCGTAGCATCAGGCTTTTTCATATCGCTACCAAGTTTCGCCAAAGTTTTGGAAAAACTCACTCCCACAGAGATTGTCAGTCCCAATTCTTCTCGCACTTCCCTACGTATGCGGTCGGCAATATTCACAGGACTGCCAAACATCTCTTTGCTACCAGTGACGTCAAGCCAGCACTCATCTATAGAAAATGGCTCTACGAGATTGGTGTATCGCAAATATATCTCTCGCACTCGCTCTGAATAATAGTTGTACAAATCAAAATGCACTTGTGTCACTACTAGGTCTGGGCATCTGGTCATAGCATCAACCAAGGTCATGCCTGTCACAATTCCTTTTTGCTTGGCAAGGTAATTTTTCGCCAAAACAACACCCTTTCGTTCTTCTGGATTGCCCGCCACGACTAGCGGTCTGCCTTCAAACTCGGGGTGCATGACACACTCTACTGACGCAAAGAAATTATTCAAATCACAATGCAAAATATCTCTCATAATTATATAGAACAAACGTTCTAAATATATT
>JBKSMV010000093.1:0-2255 GCA_046881985.1 Clostridia bacterium | reverse complement strand
TAGTCGTTCTAGACAAAAAGGGATTGGACATAGACAAAGCTGTAGAGATTGCCATTGACAATGGTGCAGAAGACTATGAAGAGAGTGACGAAGAGTTGATTGTTTATACCGAAGCCAACAATTTTGATACTTTGGCGGGAGTATATCGTGACGGCGGATACAACGTGTTGTCCGCAGAGAATGATATGATTGCTAGCAATTACGTCACACTCACAGCAGACCAAAGACAACGTTTCGACACAATGATTGAGATGTTTGAAGCCAATGATGACGTACAGAACGTTTATCACAATTTAGACGACTAGGGGTTTTTACTAATGAAAACGAAAGAAACAAATACACCAGAACAAGAAAGCTACGTTGACCTTTTCGCCAAAGACTACGAGTTTTTGAAGAGTTATATTACTGTGTTGGCTAGAAGTATAGAAACTATTAAATCCATCACAACCGATGTTGAAGAGCTTATTCATGCTTCGCACGAAGGCAGTCGTTCAAGCAGAGAGATTGCCAATGAATTGCACGACAAGCAAGAAGCTTTAGCCATTGTAGAACAAGAATACAATGAGATATGTGCGCAAGTAAATCGAATGATGGAGAATAAGAAAATCCGCATCAATGAAATCAAAAGATTAATGAGAGGTGACGCAGATGAAGAATAATGTTAGTGTACAAGAAGTATCAATGGTAGCACGTACCAACAATATGATTAACGAGGCGATGAAAAAGTACTTTTTGCCATTGAGTGCAGAAGCCAAGCGCCGTATGGAAAAATGCAAGTCAACTATTAGTTCTTGCGCTGCGAACAATCTCATCTCAAGAACAAAATAGGAGCAAAAAATGACAATTCTTGGTATAGACCCAGGTTATGCAATCATTGGTTTTGGTGTATTGCAAAAAGAAGGATACAAAGTCATAGACTATGGTGTAATCACTACACCAAAGGAAATGGCTCTCAGCGACAGACTCGACCTTATCTTCCGTGGTATAGGCGAGTTGATTGACACCTTCAAACCTGACGAAGTGGCTATCGAAGAGTTGTTTTTTAATACCAACATAACCACAGGCATCGCTGTGGCAGAAGCCAGAGGAGCAATCATTGTGGCTTGCAAACAGCGTAAAATCCCTGTCTATGAGTACACTCCGCTACAAATCAAGCAAGCCTTGACAGGTGTGGGTAGAGCAGAGAAAAAACAAGTACAATTCATGGTCAAATCAATACTTGGTCTAGAAAAAGTGCCCAAGCCAGACGATGCAGCAGATGCTTTGGCGGCGGCATTGACTCATGCACAGACCAACAATTTACTAGTCAAAAACAGATTTTAGGAGTAATTATGCTAGGATTTATCAATGGTATATATCGTGGTTGCATAGGTGCATACATTTGGGTAGAATGTGGCGGAGTAGGTTTTGAGATTTGCGCCACAAATGGTGTCACTTGTAATCTACCACTAGAAGGCGAAAGCCTAAAGGTGTATACATACATGAATGTCAAAGAAGACGAGATTTCGTTGTTTGGATTCGCCAGTATGGAAGAAAAGCAACTTTTTCTCAAACTCATTTCAGTCAGCGGAGTAGGTGCAAAGACTGCTATACAAATACTTTCTTGCACCAAGTTTAGCGACCTAGTCACTAGCATTATGAATGAAGATTGTAGTGTAATATCTAATGTGAAAGGCATTGGTAAAAAGACAGCCGAACGAATAGTGCTTGAACTCAAAGACAAACTCAATCCTTATGAGTTTATCTTGCCTATGGAAATGGTCGGCAAGCCTGTGCTTGAAGAGAGTGCTATTACAGATGCTATCACAGCACTCACACAACTTGGACTCAAGCAAGTCGAAGCATCTACTATCGCTCGTAAGGTGGCTACAGAAGGCGACAAAGCGGAAGATATTATCTCTAAAGTATTGAGAAATATGGGAAATTAGTATGGAAGAACAAGATAGATTGATTACCAGCACCAAGACACTCACAGATAGCGAAGTCGAGAATAGACTTCGTCCTACGTCATTTGATGAGTATGTAGGTCAAGATAAGGTAAAAAACAACTTAAAAGTCTACATTCAAGCAGCCAAGCAACGACATGAGTCCTTGGACCATGTTTTGTTGTATGGGCCACCAGGATTGGGTAAGACAACACTCAGTCATATCATTGCTACAGAGATGGGCAGTCAAATCAAGGTGACAAGTGGCCCTGCTATTGAGCATGCTGCCGACCTTGCGGCTATTCTCACCAACTTAAACAAAAACGATGT
>JBKSMV010000092.1:0-12859 GCA_046881985.1 Clostridia bacterium | reverse complement strand
TATATCAAATCAAAACCACGGCAGACCTACAAGGCATGCAAGCATATTATAATGAATATGACTTGATAGACGAATACTACTGGATTCTAGTAAATGACATAGATATCTCTACTGACGCCAATGGTCTCACTATCAACTGGTGTCCTATCGGATATGAAGGTGGAGTTATGTCTGGCTTCAATGGACACTTTGACGGCAATGGCAAAATTATTAGCGGTCTCACAATCACAGCGCAGTACGAAAACGTAGGGCTATTTGGCAGAATGGCAAGTAATGCCACAATTACCAACCTAAATGTCAATGGCACAATTCTCTGGGACCAAGCCACCAATGTAGGCGGAGTAGTAGGGCTTATTGAAGACGGCGCAACTCTTACCAACTGCACATTCAACGGAACAATCACTGGTTACCTAAACTCTGGCAATTACGCCGTTGTTGGCGGACTAGCAGGCAAGTATAGCATGGACGCTATCACAGGAATTGCCAACTATGACGCATATGTGTACGGTACAAGTCACTACACTACATTCGAGCGATTTAATACAACCTACACTACAACCTAAAGCACTTAGAGTGCAAAACACAACATTACCTATACCAAGACACAAGTTTACACTACTTCTCTTTTATCCGCTTGTGTCTTGTGTAGGATATATAAAAAGGCCTTACCCCCAAGTTTAAGGTCTTTTTTGTTTCGATAGTATACGACATTTGTTGACAATAGTCGATTTTAAGAGTAAAATCGACACATGAAGATATTGAAAAAGTATTTTGAAACACACAAGACACAGGCGGAGATTCTTCGCTTTTTGATTGTTGGCGGATTCGCTACAATCATTGATTTCTTTATGACAGGTGTGGCAATGTATGCCATGCAACCTAGTATTTATGACAACTTCTTTCTAGTATTTTATGGCGGACCAGACCCAGCGACTTGGGCTGCCGTTATTGGCACTGGTATAGGTTTCTGCTCAGGTTTGATATTTAGTTATTTCTTGTCATGCAAGTTTGTATTCAACGAAAAGGGTAAATCGCAGTCAGGATACGGATTTTTCATGTTTTGTCTGCTCAGTTTTATTGGGCTTGGCATCAGCCTTTTCGGTATGTGGTTTGGACAAGGAGTGTTGGGTGGCAATGCGTGGGTTGTCAAGATTATAGTGTCAATCATTACCACAATCTACAACTATGTTTCCAAAAGACTTGTGCTTTTCCGCAATAGTAAAAAGTCACCAGCCGTAGCAGCGGCGACAGCCAAACTTATGCAAGAAAGCGAGTCTAAAACGGAAGAAACACCAAGTATCACTAACGAACACTACCAAAATGTAGTATTGAAAGAATTAAAAGAGGAAAACAATGGACAAGGTTAAATATAGTATTCTAGTAGGCGCATACAACGAAGAGTCTACGCTCAAAGCTTTTTGCGAAGCGATGGTTCCCGTTATGGAGTCTACAGGCGAGAGTTTTGAGATAATATTTATCAACGACGGCAGTAAAGACAAGACCGAAGCCGTTGCCAAAGAGATTATCGAGAAAGACAAACGTGTTCGCCTTATCAATTTTAGCCGTAATTTTGGACAACAAGCTGGCTTTTATGCAGGGTTTGCCAACTGCAACGGCGAAGCTGTAGTCACTATGGATGCAGACTTGCAACACCCACCTGCCACCGTGTTGGACATGATAGCAAAATGGAAAGCAGGCTACGAAGTTGTGCATGCTTGCCGTGCGAAGCAAGAAGGCATCTCATGGTTTAAGAAGTGGTCATCTAAAGCATATGCCAAGTTTTTGCGTAAAATCACTGGCATAGAGACACCAGAAGGCGCTTGCGACTTTAAGTTGTTAGATAGAAAAGTGGTAGATACTATCGTATCAATGAAAGAGCACAATCGTTTCAATCGCAATCTAACACTTATCGCAGGCTACAAGCAGACCACGGTAGAGTTTGTATGTGGCTCACGTGTAGCTGGTGAAACTAAATGGACATATAAGAAACTACTCAAATATTCTATCAACGGCATCATACCATACACAGACTATCCACTCATGTTGCCATTGACCACCGGACTAATCGGGGGAGTGTTGTCATGTGTGACATTCTTGACATTTATCATATTGGCAATATGCGGAGTAGGGCTAAGCACTAGTGCGTGGTTATTCCCAACTATAGCGCTATTCTTCTCAATGTTATTTGTATTTATGGGACTATCTAATATTTACACCAACCACATCTACGAAGAAGTCAAAGATAGACCTATCTATATCATTAGAGATAAGATTAATTTTGAAGACTAGGAGTCTTTATGATTGCATGGATTAAGGGATTGTTTCCATTATCATACACTGACAAAAAGCATAAAACGTTTTTATGCTTTTTGTTCGTTATATTGGCTAGTTTGCTGATAGTATATTTACCATTTATAGTGCAAGGTAAAAGCCTTATTTGGGGCTATGATGGTGTTGCACAGCATGCCACATTTTTGAAAAACTTTATCGACAATGGCTGGCTGAGTAAAGTGGGTGAGTTCGACTTTAGTATAGGCATGGGCGCTGACTTTTTGACGAGTTATAGCTACTATATGCTCTTTGACCCATTTACTGCACTTTTCTTTGTCTTGCCATTTGGTTTTTCATTCAATTATTCATTGATTATCATTATCAAATACGTTGTCTCTGCATTTTTAATGTTTTTCTATCTCAAGAATAGAAACATCTCACCAGAAAGCAATATTATCGCCAGCATCTTGTATATGTTGTGCGGATTTGCCGTTACGAGTTTCGTTAGACACCCATTCATGACTGCCGGCATTATGTATTTGCCTATGATAATGTTGGGCATCGACAGGCTTTTTGCAGGCAAAAGACCTTACATTCTCATAGCAGGTGTGGCATTGTGCTTGTTGAGTTCATTCTATATGTTCTTTATGGTGTCTGTGTTCGCTGTGATGTACTGCATAATACAGACAATTATCAATATCAAAAATGACAAATCTAACGCTAAAAGCCATATTTGGTCGCTCGTCAAGACAGGGCTTTTCTATGCTCTAGGCATAGTGATTGCCGGAGTATTGCTAGCGCCTTTTGCTTATGGATTCTTGACTAGTGCCAAGAGCGAAGCATCTGGACTCAAAATGTTCTCTCTCACGTATTACATACATCTTTTCATTAACATGAATGTTATGAGCAAGGGACCACACTATACACCAGCAGGATTTTCTATAGTGTTGCTCATTGTGGTTGCTTTGGGATTGCGTAAACGTTCCAACACACCTTTAGCATTCAAGATTTTGCTTGTAGGGCTAGGGATAGGACTGATTTTTCCATTAGTTGGTTATGCATTCAACCTTTTCAACTATGTCAACAATAGATGGGTATTCTTGCTACAATTCTGCATGATGACAAGTTGCGCATATACTCTAGACAACCGCAAATCCACTGACACCACAACCAAAGAAGTAAGACTAGGTAGATATGTATTGACTACCGACTTGTGCTTTGGTCTTGGAGTGGGGCTATTGTATTTGTTCGCACTAAGTTTCGTATACGAAAAGTGGCTATTTGTAGCACTATGCGCTTTGGGTATAATAGGGCTAACAATTGGTGCAGTTTTCCTTTACAATTTTATACATAAAAACGAGAAAAGCACCAAGTTTGAACGTAAGTTCTTTACCAAAAAGTCGCTTATGATAGCACTAATTGTGGCTTGTTGTCTAAATGCATTTGCATACAATATTTTCTATAGTTTTCAGTTTGTAAGGGGCGAAGAGTTTTCTGCACAGATTCAGCCACTTCATGTCGAACTAGCCAAGCAAAATGACGACACATTCTTCCGCACAGACAAGATAAACACCGCTGACCCTTTGTGGGACAATCAAAACAATTCCGTTTTGACAGGCTATTTCTCTGCTAATAGTTACAACACTATTTCTAGCGCATATGTCGAAGAGTTTATGCAAGCCAATGCAGTATACAACGAGATATCAATGCGTGGTATCACAGGACTAGGAAATAGGTCTGCACTAGAGAGTTTGCTGTCAGTCAAATACTTTATCACAGACGGAAATGCACCTTATGGCTTTGTACAGACAGAACTCAATGGCAATGCTGTATACGAGAATCAAAACTTCATTCCTTTTGGCTTCGTATATAACAACACTATGAGCAAGGCTGATTTTGACCGCTTACCAACCAGTGAAAAACAATTTGCCATGCTAGAGTGTGCCGTCGTAGATGGTCAGGGTGATTACACCTACACCACAAAAGGTGAAACTCCAGATTACGAAACTACAAAATATAAAGCTAGTCTAAATAAAAACTCTATAACTATTGCCAAAGACGGCAAAATAACTTTTACACTAAACAATGTCCTTGGCAAAGAAGTCTATATCGACTTTGACAATCTTCAACTCAGCCAAGACTCATTCTATATTGATGGTGTTGGTATGTTGCAAGGCGAAAAAGTATGGTGTACACTCAATGTCAAGTCTGACCAATTCTCATACATGACCGAGATATATCCAAAAGGTGCACAAAAGTACACCGGCATTACCGACTTTGAGTATTGTATGGGTGTGGCGACTACAGACAGCATGACTATAGAATTGTCATTCCTAGAAGACATTACCGCTACATTTGACAATATTTCTATCACCACTTACGATATGGCAGATTTTAGTGCCAAGACACAGGCTCTCGCTGACGAACACTTGACAGACTACACTTTTGATGGCAACACGCTCAAAGGTAAAATCAATCTAGCCAATGACGGCAGACTATTCTTGTCTATACCATACTCAAAGGGTTGGACAGCCAAAGTTGATGGGGTAGAAACCAAGATTGACCAGACCAATGTGGCATTCATGAGTCTTGAGTTGACGGCAGGTGAGCATAATATTGAGTTGGTTTATGAAACACCTTTCCTATCACTTGGCGTCAAATTGAGTATAGGCGGTGGTTGTATACTGATTGCATATATTGCTGTAGATATCGCTTATACAACACACAAAAAACGTAAAAACCGCTCACAACCGCAAAAAATAGTTGAAAACATTTAATAATTGTGCTACTATAGAAAACATAAGGAAAAATATTATGGAAAACAATAACATTAATGAAATTACAGAAGCTCAACGTGAAGCCAACGAAGTGAAGGCTCGCAGAGAGAAAATTATCGCAATGAAAGAGAGCGGACAAATCGCATACAAAGAACGTTTTGACCGCACTCACACTATTGAAGAAGCCAGAAAACTCAATGACGGCGACAAATGTCGTACTTGTGGCAGAATTGTAGGTCGTCGTGGTTTTGGTAAACTTATGTTCTTGGACCTATTCGACGTGAATGGCAAAATCCAAGTAGAAGTGACACTCAACAATCTTGGCGAAGAGAAGTTTGCAGATATCAAGAAATACTTGGACATAGGCGACTTTGTTGGTGTAGACGGCGAAATCTTCCACACCAAACTTGGCGAACTCACCATTCGTGCATTTGACTTCGTTATCTTGAGCAAGACACTACGTCCACTTCCAGAGAAGTTCCATGGTGTCAAGGACGACGACATTCGTTATCGTCAACGTTATCTTGACTGCATTGCCAACGAGAGTACTCGTGAGACACTCAAGACTAGACTTCAGGTTATCAAGTTTATCCGCAACTTTATGGACAGCCATGGTTTTGTAGAAGTAGAGACTCCAATCCTTCAAGGTGTGGCTAGTGGTGCGGCTGCCAAGCCTTTCATAACCAAGCACAATGCACTCAACAAGGACTTTTACCTACGTATCGCCCCAGAACTAGCGCTCAAAGAGATTATCGCTTGCGGATTTGATAGAGTGTATGAGATTGGCAAGAACTTCCGTAACGAAGGCATGGATCCATCTCACTTGCAAGAGTTTACCGTTATTGAATGGTATGCTGCATACTGGAACTTTGAAGACAATATCAAGTTTAATATCGAACTTTTCCAAGGCCTAGTAAAACACATCAAGGGCGACCTAAAGTTCGACTACCAAGGTGTAGAGCTCGACTTCAGCGACATCAAGAGAATCGACTATTGTGCAGAGTTGTCCAAACTTGTGGGCTCAAATATTCTCGACTTCACAGACAACAACTCGCTCAAGGCACAAATCCTTGCCAAGCATCTTGTAGACGAAGGGGAGTTGGAAGGGGCAAAATCTTTGCCAGCGACTATCGACCTTCTCTTCAAGCGTACAATCCGTGACCAACTCATTCAACCTTGCATTGTTTACAACTACCCAGCATGCCTAGTGCCTTTGGCTAGACGTAATGACAAAGACCCACGTATTATCGATATGTTCCAATTCGTAGTCAATGGTTGGGAGATGGACAAGGCTTACTCAGAGCTTGTTGACCCAATGATTCAACGTGAAGCATTTGAAGAGCAGGCTCGCAATAGAGCCAATGGTGACGAAGAGTCATTCGGTGTAGACGAAGACTTCTTGCTCGCTATGGAACATGGCATGCCACCAATCTCTGGTCTAGGTATCGGCATTGATAGACTTGTCGCATTGCTTACTAACCAAGAGACACTTCGTGACGTCATCTTCTTCCCACTTGTAAAATAATTTATTAAATAATATTATCAATTAAATATTCAAAAAGAAATAACACCACGTTATTTCTTTTTTTACTTTTTCTTTATATTTTTTTTGCTATATTTATTTTTTTGAAAATTAATATTAATTACTAAAAAATGCAAAAATGTTTTCAAAAAAAATAAAAAATTGCACTACAAAACCTTTATTTTTACGTTTTTTATTGACTTTTAGAATATTAAAGGTATAATTTAATCAAGAAATTCAATTAGTCATTAAGTTGACATCTTGTGGAGACACAGCTCGGGTTATTGGATTTCTTTTTTTAATAAAAAAAATATTTTTTTCTCACCAAATGTGTGAGAATTATTTTTTTTATATAATTAAAATAATTCATTTTTCTATCAAAAAAGTAAATATTGATATAGCAACATATGTATCTAACTTAATCACTTTGTACAAAATAAAAAAACTTTCTACAAAACACGTCAAAACATTTGATTTTTTATATCAAAATAGTTTATACTAATGGTAAGTAAAAAGGGGACGTACGTATGAGACTTTGTTATCTAGGAAAGAGTAGAAGAAGAATGACTATATCTACTATTGTGATAGCCATTTCTATAGTTGCTATTTTTGCGGCAGCATTTTTGTTAGCCCCAGCACGTACGAATCCTAGTTTAGACGTCAACTCCCAGTACGAGATGCGCAGGAATATTCGCAGAGGGGGGGGCGTACTAGCCTAATGAATGCAAGTGTCTGGGACGGCACGTCTGCCAGTGGTTTTGCTGGCGGTGACGGCTCAGTCAACAACCCTTATCTTATTTCTACTGCACAACAATTTGCATACTTCCGTGATACATTCTATTCGGGTACAACTTATGCAGGCAAGTATATTGAATTAACCACTGATATTGACTTCGATAATAGAGGATTTTCTCAGATTGGTTATGGTGGCTTCGATAGTAATGGCAGCACTATAAACAGTCGTTCAATTACATTTCAAGGTCATTTTGACGGTAAAGACCATGCCATTTCTAAACTCAATCTTATAGGGCATACATCAACAACTTTTGGACCAAGAGTACCAATTGGTTTATTTTCGATTGCGCAAAATGCAACTATTTGCAATCTACACTTTGTAGGTGCAGGGCAAACAATTAATCATGCTTGGGACATAGCTGGGGATATGTACCATGAATATTTTGGTACTCTTGTTGGTGCGGCAGTAAATAGCCAGCTATACAATCTCTCTGTTAGCAATATCAATATATCAGGCGGCGATTTGCCAGTGAGCAATATTTTTGGCGTGGGTGGCATTGTTGGTTGTATATATGGAGGCTCAATATATGATTGCTATGCAGGCTATATCAATATAAGTAGCATATTTTGCACAAACACTGCTGGTGGAGTTTGTGGTCGTATGACGGATGTTGAGAGAGTAGAGTCTATAACAGCTTCAAATATAACCTGTGAAGCAGACTATGCAGGAGGAGTTGTTGGTGAATGCTTTGTCTTGACTGACACAGTAGTGAGAGATTTACATGCTACGGATTGCTCTATTATTGGATTGACTGCTGGGGGAATTGTTGGCTTTATTCAAGGCACTAATATATCAGACTTTTCAGTTGAGAATACCGTTATTACTTCTGCTCAAGATGCAGTAAGTGATCGTGTTGAAGGGTATGATGAAATGACAACTTCATATAGTTATAGTCTTGGTGGCGCAATAGGATATGCAGACAAGATACTGGCTACGGATAAGCCTGTTATCACCAATATTCAATGCACGGATTGCTCTATAATAGATGATGAGACTGATTATTGGGAAACAACATACGAGGAAGATGGCGAAGAGTATAGTGATAGTTATTGCGATACTGCCTCCCTTGGCGGAGTTGTTGGTGGCTCTGATCATAGTTTAGAAAATTGTTATTCCAATACAGACATAGAATATAGCTGTGGAGACGTGAATGTCGGAGGCGTTGTTGGAGATTGTTATGGTTATATAAGGGAATGTTCTTTTACCGGAACAATCAAACCATATGTTACTGGCGACGATGAGTGGTCATGGTTGTACATAGGTGGTGTGGCAGGCGGAAATTGTGTTAATACAGGTGAGATATCTAGGTGCTATGTCGATGCAGATATAGTTTTAGATGGACAACAAAATCGTATTTTTAATGGAATAGCATACGAGTGTTCACAAGTTAATAATAATTTAGTACAAGGACATTATACTTGTGGTACAACAAGTTCTTATATTGAAGTGTTTAACTTTGTGACCTCCGCCAGTAACAATATGAGTAACAATATCTTTAATGCTATTGTCGATACTTCGTTGTATAGTAGAGGAGTCGGAGGATTTAATTCAACTAATGGGGCTAATAATTATTATAATTCAGATTTAACGCCACCAACAAAATTAAATTCCAACTCTCGATATGGTAACAAAACTAGCACCGAACTCAAGACTAGGTCTACATATGATGCTACAAATTGGTCTACATTTGACGAGCACTGGCTGTTGTCTTCTAGTGTGAATGATGGATACCCTATGCTCAAAGCCCACAAGCCAAGTGACCCAGTTGAAGGTTTTGAAGGTGAAGGTACACAAGAGAGTCCATACCTAATCAATGACGAGTATGACTTTGAAGCAATGCATGACCAATATAATACAAAGGACCTTGCGCCAGGATTGTATTGGAGTATCACAGCAGAAGAACTAGATGTAGAGAGCCTTTACTTAAATCCAATAGGAACAAAGGAAAGACCATTTACAGGACACCTGCTAGGTAATAGATGCTCAATTTATGTGTGGCCATCTATAAATAATGGTACATATTATGGAGTTTTTGGATATGTTGCAGCCAATGCAAGCATTGAATGGCTGGCTATATATGGAGATATAGACTGGTATATCACAACTGACCACCCAACATACATAGGTGGGTTGGCGGGCTATGTAGAAGAAGGGGCTATTATATCTAACTGTTATTTCAAAGGTTCGTTTACTTGCTATATGGAAACGTCAGGAACCGCTTTTAGAAACGAGCCTCAAAGTTATGGATTGATAGGCAATGTATTGTCCAAGGGAATAGTTGCTTCGTATGCGATTATAGACTGGTCAAGAGATGCATATGATTTGGTTTCAAAAAAGCTGTCATCAATGTACAATCATATTGAAGCCGTATATGGCACGAACTCAGGCACAACTGTTGGGGATATGAAGGCTCAGTCGACATACACCCAATTTGGATTTGTGTTCTCTGATAGCGCTTGGAAGATGGACATACAAAATGACGGCTATCCATATTTCAAGTTAAATAGTTTCAATACATCGGCATTCTATATTACACGTAGTATTACTGGTAGTGGTGCAATCTCAGTGACCGTAGATGGTGCGAGTGTGGCATTTAGTAATGATAAGTCTACCATACCATATAATAGGGGTGTAAAAGTGACTGTAGAAATAACTGCCGCTTCAGGATATGCTACAAAATCTATCAATATTGGTGGAACAAATTATTCTTCGCATACAAATAAGACATCTGTAGTAATTAGAGATATCTCGACGCAATTGTGGTCAGGCGATTTTGCTATAAATGTAGTGTTTACAACTAGATATAGCCTAACAATCTCTAATGGAACTAATCCTTCCCATGGTAGTGTAGGTGCAACTGGAACATATGTGACTGACGCAACAAGTCCGTATAGGGCTATTACCGGTACTAGTATGACAGCAACCATAAATGCCACAACTAATACATCTGCACTCAAGGCATATATTTCTAGTGTCACTATTGACGGCACAACAATCAACATCTCTAGTGCAGATACAACCACTACTACACACACAATAGGCGGAATCAAGTATACTATTACTCGAACCAAGACAACAGGCTTTAGTAGTACCATAGTCACAAAGGTTGTGATAACTTTCACAATGACCAAGAACGTGTCTATAGTTGCCAACTACTCAGCTCAACAAACAATATCTACCAGTGTGACTCTAGTAGGAGGAGATGGAAATACCACAAGTACTCCAACAGGCACAATAACAGCGGACTGGGGAAGTACAACCAACACCCTAACCAAGACAGAGCAGACAGGCAAGACATTCATAGGTTGGGTAGTAAACGGACAGATAGAGTCACAAGAAGATACCTTCAGTACTCAAGTGACCAGCAGTACAACAACCATCACCGAACTCTGGGCAGTAATGTACAACATATCTCTGACACTCCCAAGTGGAATAGAGAGTATCCAAGTGACACATATGTTGACAGGCTTATCTTACAACATAACCGGCGCTACAACACTCATGGCAGGTGATTGGATAGTGAAAGTGCCAACAGGCAAGACCTTGAAACTAAACGGCACAACAGTATCTCCAGATAGCCAAGGTAGATACATAGTGTCTATTACTGGTAATGGAACAATCTCATTAGCATAACTAAAAAAAGCACTATTTCTAGTGCTTTTTTTATACATGAATCCAGTTGTTGTTGACGAAGTTGATATAGCATGGTGTAGGGAAGCCGTCATTGGTTTTGCAGACATTCCTGCACCTTCGGCAACAAAAGAAACAAAAAGTATACATATTTGCCTCCCAATATCATATTATGTTTGAGATAGTTTTTGTGTCTAGGTGTCAAAATAAGCCTAAATCCGCACTAGACATTATAAGTAAAAAATATTTTCTTGCATAAGTTATATACGAGGGATTTATGAGAGAACTATGTATAGCTTGCAACAAGTCCAATGCGCAAATGCTAGACGACTTGCACAAATATTTAACTATTACCAGTCACCAGATTGTCACCAACTTTGCTGACGACAATTTCAACTACATATTATTCGCCGATACCACCAATTTTAACTGCGTATTTCAGCTAAAAAACGCATTTCTCAACTATTTTGTAAATGAGTTCAAATATCAATACATTCTGCAAAAAATCGGCATTCAAGGCGATTTTTTCTACCAAGCGTGTGTCAAGGTTTTGGCACTATTTGACAGAGAAACGGACGAGCAGTTTTTACTTAGTGATATGACCGTATCAGGCAAAGTCTATCTTGATAGTTATGCAGAGTTTAGACTAGCTTTACTCAAAAAACGCTGGGACGAAGTGGCAGACCTTGCGAGAGATAATAGATTCTACTATCTGCCGCTAGCAGACAGGGGCGAGATATTACATTTTTTGGTGTCCACAATGACCAAAAATGCTCACGTGGGCATAGTAAAGATAGAAAATGGTAAATATGTCTTCACGTTTGACAAGCATATCGAAGTATTTGACATAACTGCACGACTTGAGTTGGTGACAAGCGTGGTGCGAGTTTGCCCTGCAAAAATCAAGTTAGACGGAAGCCTTGACGAAGAACTGGGTCGATTTTTTAGGTTGTGTTTTGCGGAAAGAGTGATTAAATAAATAAAAAATGGTTGACAATAATATTTGTTTGCATTATTATATTGATAACTGAATGCATCGTTGATAGCGGACAAGTAGGCATAGAGAGAGGTTCAAGAGAGTGTTGCTCGTGGGCTGTAAGGCGACACAATACTTACTATGACTGAAACCACCACTTGAGATGTGAGTAGGCAAGCCCTACAAATGAGTGACCCTTTTGGGTAAATAAGGTGGAACCACGGATTTTATTCGTCCTTATACTTTAGGTATATAGGGCGATTTTTTATTTATAAAGGAGAAAAGTTATGGATTACGAATTGGAAGTTAACGTAAAACGTCACACAATGGCACACGTATTAGCTGCCGCTGTGAAAGAACTCTACGGCGAAGTAAAGTTTGGCATTGGGCCAGCGATTGACACAGGTTTCTATTATGATTTTGATATGCCAACTAGCATCAAACCAGAAGATTTTGACAAGATTGATGCAAAAATGCACGAGATTATCAACCAAAACCTAGACATGACCAAGCAAGTTGTGTCCAAGGCAGAAGCACTCAATATGTTCGCTGACGAGCCATACAAGTTGGAACTTATCAACGAATTGCCAGAAGGTGAAGAAATTAGTGTTTATCACTTGGGCGACAAGTTTACCGACCTATGCCGTGGCCCACACGTAGACAATACAAGAGTTTTGCGTAGTGTAGCATTCAAACTCGACAGAGCCAGCGGTGCATATTGGCGTGGTAGTGAGAAAAACAAAATGATGCAAAGAGTGTATGTCAACTGCTTTGAGACCAAAGACCAACTCAAAGAGCATATTCGCAAGATGCAAGAAGCAGCAGAACGTGACCACCGCAAACTTGGCAAAGAGCTAGGTATTTTCATGTTTACAGACCTTGTAGGT
>JBKSMV010000091.1:0-2065 GCA_046881985.1 Clostridia bacterium | reverse complement strand
ACTAGTGTGTATATTCATTCGTGATATTGTGGACATTTGGCCACAGCTCACTTCTGGTTCAGAAGAAGCCTTTGAAAAGGCTATCGAAGACCTTGGTCCACGTGGTGCTATAATCCTTGCTCTTATACAGATGACACTCGTCTTGGTAGTATTTATACCTAGCGAGTTTGTGCAGATTGTCAGCGGTGTCACTTATGGCATTGGCTGGGGCACACTCATCAATATCACAGGCATACTTTTGGGTGCGACTATCATTTACGTACTAGTCAATATGTTCCGTGTCAAAGCTGATATTGACAACTCTGCGACGATGGACACCATTAATGCTTTGTCCAAGAAACGTCATAGTGTAGCGAAACTAACATTGATACTATTCTTTATGCCAGCCATACCATATGGAGCAATATGCTATTATGCTGCAGGCAAAGACTTGAAATATTGGAGATATGCACTCATTTGTATAGTGGGCAACCTACCTTCAGTATTGATTGATACCTTCATGGGTAGCGCATTCACAGCCCTTATTACCAAATACATGGGCTGGGTAGTAGTCGGCGTGCTGGTGTTTACCGTAGTAGTCATATTGATAGTCAATATTATCAACAAACGTCGAGTCAACAAGCTTCTCTATGGCGAACCAAATCCAACCTTTGCCAAAATCATGGAAACACGTAAGCCAAAGCAACCAGATGAAGGCATCTACAAGTTTATGTACAGCACCATCGGCAAGATGTACACCAAACGTAATAAAATAACCATCATAAACGACGACATCAAGGACATCAAAGAGCCATGTTTGGTGCTATGCACACACCCATCAAAACCTGACTTTATCTATACAGCGCTCAGCGTATGGCCTAAGAAACCAAATATGGTGGCGAACTATTATTATTTCTATTACCCAATGCTACGTAAACTCTTCGTCAAGATGGGGGTAATACCTAAGAAACTCTTTACTACTGACTCACGTACCATCAAAGACATGTTTAGTGTGGCACGTGCTGGCAATGATATCATGATGATGCCAGAAGGCAGATTAAGTATTTGTGGTACTAATCTACCAATGCCTTGCGGACTAGAGAAGTTAGTTAAGAAACTAGGTATGCCAGTTATCACTATTCGCCCACATGGAGCATATTTGACAGGTGCAAAGTGGATGAAGTCAAAGCGTCATGGTAGAATAGAGATAGAAGCACGTTTAAGCCTTACAAAAGACGAAGTGGCTAGTCAAGACACAGAATATATTCACAACAAACTTCAATCAGCACTTGAGTATGATGACTTCAAGTGGAACGAAACCGCTCAAGTAGAATACAAGGGTAAGTCATTGTGTAAAGGTGTAGAAGGCATACTTTACATTTGTCCTTATTGCAATAGCAAATACACACTAAAAGGTGTAAAGAATCGAATCGAATGTAGCCATTGCGGTAGTGTGGTCAACATGAATAGAAAATATGTATTCACCGACCCACCACGTGAAGATATCAAGAATATTCGTGACTGGTATCACTTCCAAATGGCACAAGAGAGAAACAATCTTCAAAACCCAGACTATTGCCTAACAACAGACGTTATAGTCAAGACATATTCAGACCTTGGCAACGGACTAAAAGTAGTAGGTGAAGGCAACTGCTATCTCACTACTAAAGGTCTAGTATACAAGGGCACATTCAAGGGCAAAGACGTGGAAGAGTTTGTACCGCCAGAAGAGTTGCAAGCATTGCTCTTTGGTTGCGACGAAGACTTTGAATTGTATCACAATGGCGAGTTTTATTACTTCCAGCCTAAGCAAAACCGCCTACAATGTGTCGAGTGGTCTTTGGTTAGCGAGTTGATACACGAAATTAATGTAGAAAAAATAGAGAACTAACTCTCTATTTTTTTTTGTTATTTAGTTTGTATTAAATCAAAAGTGTGATATGATATAAGTATATTTGGACATATTTTTTCAAGGAGTGAGAAAATGAAGATTGCCATTATTACAGGAGCATCTAGCGGAATAGGTAGAGAGATTGCCAAAAGACTAGACAATGCTCAATTTGATGAGATTTGGGCAGTGGCTTTG
>JBKSMV010000090.1:0-3565 GCA_046881985.1 Clostridia bacterium | reverse complement strand
TTTTTTGTAAACAAGTATGACACACAGCCATTAGCACCAAGGCTACCGCCGTATTTGTCAAATGTGTGTCTAACGTCACCAGCGGTGCGGTTTTTGTTATCAGTCAAACACTCTACAATGACTGCCACTCCGCCGATGCCATAACCTTCGTATGTGGTTTCGGTATAATCTACTACTTCTGTATTTTTCTTCAATATGCTATTAATCTTATCATTAGGCATATTGTTGGCTCTAGCTTTGGCTATGGCTAGTCTAAGTCTAGAGTTGCTATTGACATCTGCTCCGCCGGCTTTGACGGCAACAGAGATTTCTCTACTAATCTTGGTAAACATTGCTGACCTTTGAGCATCTGTCTTTGTCTTGGTCGCAAGTATGTTGTGCCATTTACTATGTCCTGACATTCTAGTCTCCTTGTGATATATAATACATGATAATGCTAGCACTCACACTAGCATTCAAACTCTCTACGCCATTGTGCATAGGTATAGAAATAGTGTCGTCTGCAAGAGAAACAAGTTCCTTGCTTACACCTTTTCCTTCATTTCCTATTATAACTGCAAAGCGGGATTTTGGCAAACAATTATCGCCAATTTTTTTACCAAACATATCTGCCACTAAAAAGGTGGATTTCATGGCTTTTTTCTGGCTAGAAAGTGTAATAAAATCAGTCTTGTGCAGTCTTACCTTAAACATATTGCCCATGCTGGAACGTACAACCTTTTCGCTATAAGCATCTACGCAGTCAATTAGGTAAATGTCGGTAAAATTAAACGCAGCCGCACTACGAATGATTGCTCCCAAATTGCCCGGGTCTTGCAGATGGTCAAGAATTAAACTATTGCCTTGTGGTAAAGCAAAATCTTGTGTACACTGCTCACATACACACACCATACCTTGTGGTGCTTGAGTGTCAGTAAGAGCCGGTAAAATGTTGCTAGCCACTATATAATATTCTATATTTTGAATAGCACAAAAGTCTTGCAAGTCTGCACACTTTTCGTCTACCAAAGCATACTTAATGGTCACGTTTTCTT
This sequence comes from Clostridia bacterium, assembly GCA_046881985.1. Classification (GTDB taxonomy): domain Bacteria; phylum Bacillota; class Clostridia; order Christensenellales; family UBA1242; genus HGM11372. The sequence continues at coordinate 2,531 of JBKSMV010000090.1, read as the reverse complement.
TCAAAGCTTCTAGGACAAGTTTCTTGCCTTCGATGACAAACTCTCTATGCTCGTCACGAGCCTTTTTATTTTTCAAACTACGTGTATGTTTGACGTATTGATTGCTAACTGATGTGATAATTTCCATGATTTAATTATACTTGTATTGCTGTATGCTGTCAAATTGATACAAAAAAAAATAAGGCAAACCGCCCTATCTTTCTCTTTTTGTGCTTATTTCGTCTAATTCATTAAGAATATGGTTGCATTTCATTCTAGCCAAACTCTTTTCTGCATTTGCTATGCTTTGAGCTGTCAATCTTATCTCTTCTAGCACTTCGCAATCTTGCATGCCATCTTGTTCTGCCGCACCAACCAAGGCTTCGACAAGTTGTGGGCTAAACTGCTTGCGGACATCTCCGTCATAGTTTAGTTCTATAGTGCCGTCATTGTTAAAACATGCTTCACCATAAGAACGTCTTGTTCTCTTGTAAGCAAGGTACTTGACACCATAATCATGTACATACACTCTTGAGCTTGACATACTATCTCTTAATTCAAAATGATGTGCACTCTTCATACCAATATGGTCAATGCCAAACTCTTGTTGTGCAATATTCTCCGCCGTCTTACGTGATAAATATTTTTCTACTAAACTCATATGCTCTCCTATCTGCCCCAAATATATTTGTCTTCGATGGCATTGTACAATGCTCTCTGGATTGTTGTTTCTTTATCTACCAATCTTTTTCTCGCAGCAGCAATAATTTCCATATTGGCTTCGCAACGAGCAATGATTGTTTCCGCTTGGTCTGGGCATTTGTCTATCATGGCACTGATAAGCTTTGTAGATACTTGAGCACCTCTTTTTGCACCGATAATCTCTATAGAAGCATCATTATTAATTCGCATGACATCAGGGGTGTCAAAATACAAGCCTTGTACACGTAAGCCATAATTTTTTGCTTCTATAAACGGTCCAGAAAAGTCGTTTCCCAACCTAATCTCTCTAGAAATTGGCCTAATATCTGCCATTGTGGTAGTAAAATTGTACTCTCTCTTGAGAAATCTAACCAAGTCTTCTTTAGTTAGTATATCACTAATTACTGGATCTAATATCACTTTTTCTTGCATTGTAAACCTCACAAGATAATTATATCACACAACTGCGCATTGTCAATATACAAAAAAATAAGGCGTATATGCCTTATCTTTGAGTGATATTCTTTTTTGGAATAACGGTTGCTATAGCGTGCATTCTCTGTGTGTGAGCTTTCTTGATTGCATCAATTTCTAGACGAGCGACTTCTTCAGAGTTTCTCATGAAAGCATCTCTTACTTCATCTTCACTCATGCCCTTGCTAGTGAGTTCTGCAACAACGTATTCGACAAGCTCTTTTGATGGTTGTGGTTCAGTCCTATTTGGCAATAATACTGTGCCGTCTTGATTAAGTTCTATAGTTTCCCAGCTCGCAGCCCCCTTGAATGCATAGCAATAACCAGATACTCTTAGTTTGTAATTATTTAACAACACCTTTTCATCGCCAATGTGTCGCATTGTTGACTCGGTAAGACCAAGACATTTCTACATTCTTATACCATACTGCACAAGCAAAAAATCTCTAAACGCTCGTGTACTAACGTCAACCTTTCCTAATAGATTTATCATAACTTACCTCCAAGTAAATGTATTTTGATTATAACACCAGAAAGTGCCGTTGTCAAGACCCAAAAAAATAAGGTTTAACCTTATTTCTTGATTTCTTCACCACTTTGTCTATTGTAGATTTCATTAAACAATGTGACAATCTTTCTTTGACGAAGTTGAGAGTTTTTACGTAACATATCGCCATTAACTTTTTCTTCTTCTTTAGCATTGGATACAAGGTCTGAGAATAGAACTCTCTTCTCTCGTCTTGTTTCACATTGACTCATCATAAAGTTGATAAGCTTTCTAGAAGCCAGCCTTGTCACGTTGTTGGCATCTAGAGATGTGTGCAAATTAGGCAATCCATTGGTAGATGTAGTCACACTACCATCATTGTACAATATTACCCAACCATGCTTGTTGCCATCATTGACAAACGTACCTTCACAAACAACGTTGTGATTGAGAATCTTATATGCAGAACATGGTTGAATATGTGTTGCATCAAAACCATACTTACCCAACAAAATAGACTTAATCTTTTCTTCCCCGATTTTTCCCAAAATATCTTTCATTTTTTACCTCCAATTTTTTTTTGCATTATAACATAGGAAAACGAGTTGTCAATAAAAAATTAAGGATTTATCCTTAATTTTTGCTAGATGTTTCTTCCATGCCAAGATAACGTTGAATGTTTCGCACATTTCTATCTCTATCGTTATCTATTAATGTTTTTTGGATTTGTGCGATTTCTTCAGTATTTTTAACTAGTGCTATGTACACAGAGCCTGCTGGTGCACCTTGCATTGTTAGTGTCTTGTCTAGAAAATCTACAAAGTCACTACACAATACATTACCACTAGAACCAAAACGTACTGTACCGTCATTTGCAAAAACCATGCGT
>JBKSMV010000089.1:0-8001 GCA_046881985.1 Clostridia bacterium | reverse complement strand
GAGTTTTTTGGCAATCTTGCCACGCATTGCGCCTGGATTGTATACTATCGCTGCTCTCATAATTTCTTCCTTAATATGTCATTTTTGTGTAAAGGTGTATCGGTGTATATGTACACTTCTTGCATCACGACTTTGACGTCGTCTATCTCATCACCCTTATCATTTACTATTTTAGTCATTTTGAGAGATTTGCCAAGCGAATATGGTGATAAAACTTCCAATTCGTCGCTAATATAGAAACGATTACGCATTTGCACCTTGGCTCTGCCGTCTACACTATCTTCTAACACAACTCCTACGAAAATATGTGTAGAAGTCTGCACATTGGATACTAGGTCTACTTTTGACTTGCCGTCTAGATAGAAGCCAGTGCTATACCCCCTATGTGAACTCTTGTCTAGTTCGGCTCTGAGTTCTGGTGGGCAGACGTAGTTTTGTGGGTCTTGGTTGTACAAGTCTAGAGCATGGCGATAAGCATTGACTACGTTGGCGACATAATACTCTGTCTTCATTCTGCCTTCGATTTTTAGACTAGTAATACCTGCTTGGGCAAGTTTGTCTAGATATTCTATCATACAAATATCGTATGAGTTGAGTATGTATGTGCCATGAGAGTCTTCTTCTATAGGATTGGTATTTTCTCTGCTGACTTCTCTTAGTTCGTAGCACCATCTACACGCTTGTACACAAGCACCTGCATTGGCATCACGATTGGTAAAGAAATTGCTTAATAGACACCTGCCAGAATAACTGATACACATTGCACCATGCACAAAGGCTTCTAATTCCAAGTCTTTTGGTGTGTTGGCACGGATTTCTTTGATTTGGTCAAGAGTGAGTTCTCGAGCAAGTACGATACGCTTCGCTCCCATATTGTAGTAAGCGTTGGCTGTTTCGCTATTGACTACATTGGCTTGAGTGCTGATATGCACTTCTAGGTCAGGGACTTCTCGTCTAACTGCACAAAATACACCAAGGTCGGCTATTATGACTGCATCAGCTTTGATATTGTGCAAATGCTTGCAATAGTCAACAATCTCTCTCATGTCGCTATCTCTAGGCATAACATTGACTGTGATATATGCTTTTTTACCTTTAGAGTGTACATACTCAATGGCTTCTGCGAGTTGCGATTCGTCAAAATTGCCTGCAAATGTTCTGAGACCAAACTTTTTGCCAGCAAAATATACGGCATCTGCGCCGAATGATAGAGCCATTTTCAGTTTTTGCATATCTCCTGCTGGAGCGAGTAATTCCATAATATCTCCTATTTTATCTTTTTGCTTATAGCCACGCCATCACCAATGTCTAAAATCTCTGATTGTAATTGCTCATGGTGCATGACTGCATCATTGTATGCTTGTAGTTTACGCACCATTGTCATAACTGACTTTGGTGTAGGGATTTTGCCTGTCACCATACCTTTGAAATACACGTTGTCAGCGAATATCATACCGCCGATATTAAGTAGATTGACAAGGTATGGCAAGTATGCAATGTATTGACCTTTTGGGCCGTCCAAGAATATAAAGTCAAACTTTTGGTTGCAACTCTCTAGATATTGTCTAGCATCTATGTTGATGGCTTCAATCTTGTCTGACAAATGAGTTTTTTCGATATTGAGAGTCGCAAGCTTATATCTATCTTCATCTAACTCTAGTGTAGTTATATGATTAACCACACAATTTGTAGCCATTGCTATTGAGCTATAACCAATAGCCGTACCTATCTCTAGTATGTCTTTGTAGTCGTGTTTGTTGATAGTATCACAGAGCAGTTTGAGTGTATCATCTAGTACGATAGGTACTTTGTTGGTCCTGCCATAGCGGTTGATTTCTGTCAAGATTTCCACGTTTGACATGGCCTAACTCTCCACTATGATTGGTATAATCACTGGTTTACGTTGTAGACGTTTGTTTAGGAAGTTGGTGAGATTTTTCTTGATAGTCATCTTGAGTGTTTGATAATCTCTACCTGTTAGGTCTACAGAGTCGCAACTTGCGATGATATTTTCTTTCGCTTCATTGAGCCACACTTCTGCTTCGCCTTGATATGTGAATCCCCTAGACATAATCTCTGGACGTGCACAGATTGATGCCGTCTTGGCACTGATATTGACAATGACTACACACAAGCCGTCTTCACTGAGTTGCTTACGCTCACGTAGAACGTTGCTGTCCATCTCGCCTACTCCTGCGCCGTCAATGAGTCTTGTACCGAATGGTACTGAGCCAGTAGCACGGAAATAGTTTTTGTTGACTTCCACTTTCATACCTAATGCTGGAATGATAATGTTTCTGTCTTCCATTTTCATAGACATTGCAAGGTTTTTGTGTGCAGAAAGGTGACACATTTCACCATGCACCGGTATAAAGTATTTTGGCTTGATGAGTGAAAGCATTGTCTTGAGTTCTTCTTGCTTTGCGTGACCTGATGCGTGCACGTCTGCTAGTTGATTGTAAATAATGGTTGCCCCCATTGCCATAAGTGAGTTGATTGTATTGGTAATGGCTCTCTCATTGCCCGGAATTGGTGATGATGAGAAAATGATAGTGTCATTTGATCCAATAGTTAGACCTTTGAACTCTCCGCTTGCCATACGGCTAAGTGCGCTCATTGGCTCACCTTGACTACCTGTACAGAATACACAGATTTCGTTGTCAGCGAGTTTGTTGATTTTGTCAATCTCAACGATATTGCTCTTGTCTACTTCCATTTCGCCTATCTTATGAGCAACATCAGTATTGGCAATCATACTTCTACCTGCAAATAGCACTTTACGCTTGTGCTCTCCTGCTATGCGCATGATTTCTTGCAATCTATGAAGGTTGCTGGCAAAAGTTGCTACAATGATACGTCTGTCTTTATGCTCTTCAAATAGGTGCTCCATAGTACGTTTGACTACAGACTCGCTGAGTGAGTATCCTGGTCGATCAGCATTGGTACTATCTGCCATGTATAGTAGCACCCCTTCTCTGCCATACTCTGAATATTTGTTTAGGTCAATAATATCGTCTTTGATAGGCGCAAAGTCTATCTTAAAGTCACCAGTATGAATGACATTACCTACTGGTGTTTTGATGGCAACACCAAATGCTCCTGGTATAGAGTGGTTGGTATGAATAAACTCAATCTCAAAGCAACCGAGCTTTATCTTTTGTCCAGCCTTTACTGCGTTGGCTTTGTAGTGAACTTTTTTGTGCTCTTCAAACTTTCTACCTATAAAACCAAGTGTAAGTTTTGAACCGTATACTGGCACTTTTAGGCTACTCAAGACATATGGCAATGCGCCAATGTGGTCTTCGTGTGCGTGAGTGATGATGATGCCACGGATTTTGTCCTTATTTTCTTCAAGGTAAGTGATGTCAGGAATCACTGAATCAATACCCAACATTTCATCACTTGGGAAGATAAGCCCGCAGTCTAGTACAATTATGTCGTTTTTATACTCAAAAACGGTCATATTTTTACCGATTTCACCAACACCGCCCAAGAACATTACTTTGAGATTTTCAATCTTTTTTGTACGTTTTTCAGCAATATTTTGAGTCTTTTCTGTAACCTTCTTTGTGCTAGGTGCTTTTTTAGCTACATTTGCTTTTGCTGTAGTTTTTGGCTTTTGAGTTTTGGCTGATTTTGCCTTCATGGCTGCCAGCTTTGCAGACTCTAGAGCTTTTCTTTGCTCGGCTATCATTTGTTCTGCCATAAACTCTTCGCTGGTTAATAACATTCTTTCTTCTTTGTCCATATTTATTTCCTTTATATTATATTAATTGTTTTCTTTATTTAATCTCACAGAGTTGCTGTCGTAAATGTAGAACGTCTCTTTGGTATGATAATAATATGACGATACACCAAAACATTTACTTGTATGATACACTATAGCAAAAGCTAAGACAAGCAAATAGCCTACCAATATTTGACCGAATGCCAACAATATTAGCCAATTACACAACACCAAAAATATTGAGTTGTATACAGCTGACCATAGATGATGACCCTTTTGAGTAATATTGTGAGTCATTGACTTGAAGGCAGACTCGTCCTTGACAAGTTGTCTATACTCCCAGCCATTGAAAAGAATAGTTCTCAATGTGCAGAATATCAATGCCACCAACATAAAGATAAAATATGCTAGATATACATTGAGTTGGAAAGTAATAATAAACTTACAAAAATAATACAGCACTACTATACTAATAGTGTCATAAAGCCCTGTGAACAATAAACTAACCAAAACTTGAGAAATGCTTTTGGTAGGTTGTTTCCATATATCTCTGTGTGCACCCCTAGAAGATGCGGTGGTCACATTGTACAAATCTCTATTGACGGCGAATCTATACCATAAGATGATAACAAATAGACACAAAAGCAATATTATGCCTAAAAGTATTTCTATACCAAAGCCATTTTGTACAAGAACTTCGCCATAGTCAGCAACACTTGTGCCTAAAGATTGTATGCTTGAAACTATTGTTGACACATTCGGGTTGATAAATAACCCCTTGACCAACTGCCACAAGCAATCAAAAAACCTACAATGCACCAATATGGAAAAATGAGTGTGAGCAAAAGCAAACATACACCCAAAAACCAAGACGAATGATATTAAACAATAAAACAATATCTTGAAAACTTGAATGACTGTATGGCATGCAAGTTTTAGACAATTATAAAAAATCATCTCGTCGTCCTTCTTGTTAAGTTTTGATCTGGTGGACCATCGGAGACTCGAACTCCGGACAACACGATTAAGAGTCGCGTGCTCTACCAACTGAGCTAATGGTCCATATATTGATTACTTGCTTAGTATAACTCACTTAAATAAGATTGTCAATGAAAAAATGCAACTTTATTATATTTTTTTTCAATTTACATAACAATATATTATGAAAAACTTGCATTCTAAAACAATAATTTTCACTGGTGGTGGCACTGCTGGGCATTGTATGCCTAACTTTTATCTTCTGCCAGAACTAAAGAAACATTTCGATAAAATCATATACATTGGCTCTAAAAATGGACTCGAAAAAGACATTTGCGAAAAGCACGGTGTCGAATATCATGCTATTGATACCTGTAAACTTGTACGTGGCAAGATTTGGAGAAACCTAAAAATACCTTTCGTCTTGGCTAAAAGCATTTCCCAATGCAAAAGGCTTATAAAACAACTAAAACCTGACGTCATATTCTCAAAGGGTGGATTTGTAGCATTACCGGTATGCATCGCTGGTAAAAAACTCAAAATATCCGTAGTATCTCATGAGTCAGACTTTTCTTTTGGTCTAGCAAACAAGTTGATACTTAAAACTTGCTCAAAAATGTGCGTCAACTACCCTAACCTTGCATCACTAGGCGATAAGATTGAATACACTGGCCCTATACTGCCTGCCACTTTTGGTCAGAGAACAAATATTAGTACTCCACTTTCGCTAGATAGTGACAAAAAAACTTTGCTCTTCTTGGGTGGTTCTCAAGGGTCAGTATTCCTGAACGAGCACATCTATAATAGTGCCAAAGAACTAGAAAAAAAATATAATATCATTCATATTTGCGGTAAGAATAATGCCAAAAATTATAAATCTTTTGGCAACTACAATGTGCTAGAGTTTTCCAATGAAATGAGCGCACTCTACTCTCGTTGTGACCTTGTAATTGGTCGTGCTGGTGCAGGGGTAATATTTGAGAGTTTGTATTCCAATAAGCCTTTGCTCCTTATTCCGCTAGAAAATAAGTCTAGCCGTGGCGACCAAGTACAAAACTCACAATACTTCAAAACTCGTGGTGTGGTAGAAATGATTAGGCAAAACGAATTGTCTTCCGCCCTACTTATAGAGAATATAGATAAAATGATAAATAATATCGAGCATTACAAACAAAATATCAAAAAATTATCTCTACCAAATGGCAGAGATAAGGCTATTCAAATTATACTAAAGTGTGCAAAATAGATAGGCTTTGACTTGTCTATTTTATTTGGCTCAAATCCGCACGGATAATTATTGGACTAAATCCTATCAGTTCGTCTTTGAGCATGCCCTCTGGCAAGTCATTCATGAAGAAAATCTTTTTGCCCAATCTAAAAGCGTCATAGATTTCTAGAAAAGTAGCTCCGCCGATATAATTCTTTTGTCCATTTTTATCAAAATTGAGCACCAAAACAGCGTCCATACCAGAAATAACTTGCTCGCTATGGCGAATCATCTCCGCTTTCCACTCTGCATGCTGACTTGTGCCACGAAAAGTCGCTTCCGTCTCTGGGCGGTCGTAGCAATTTGGAAGAGTGATTTCATGTCCCATATTTTCCAAAGTTTGCTTGATTGGCGGGATTTTATCATAAAATGCCTTACTACATATGATAAATATTTTCATATTTTCTCCTAGTCTGTTGTTTCCAAAAAGATTTTTTGCTTAAATGCGCCACGTTTGTCGACTTTCGCTTGTCTAATATGTTCAAAGTCGGCATATGCACAACCCTTAACGTCTAGTATTGCACGCAAGACTTCTTCTAGGTCAGCAAGTTCTTCAATGTCTCCACTCTCTAGATATTCTTTCATCTCTTCTTGTAGTTTGGCGTTGAGCTGTGCCAAGTACTCTTCGTCAGTAAGAATGCGAGTGACACATTTCTCGCCATTATTCTCTATGATTTGTGGTATCTTATCTCGTACCAATTTGTTGAATGTTTTCATATTTTTATTATATCATAACTAATTAATAATAGCAAAAAAAAATAAGCCCTAGTTTTAGGGCTCAATATTTTGTCTGGCTGGGGTAGCTGGATTCGAACCAGCGCATACTAGAGTCAAAGTCTAGTGCCTTACCGCTTGGCGATACCCCATTGACTATTATATAATAGTTGTATTTTACATTTTTGTCAATTGTTTTTCGTAAAAAATGTAAAAAAATAATAAAAAAGCGAACCCTAACATTAGAGTCCGCCCACATTTTGTGTGAAGTTTTAAGCGAATATGCTCAAAATCTTTGCCCATGTGTCTGGGAAGAATATTGCTATAACTAGTGCCACTACCAAAATGGTGTGAATAAAGAACAATATCATCTTGAATGGATTACGGCTGAACAAGAAGATAAATCCAAACAATGCTGATACTGCCAAAGCACCGTATGGCAAAACATAGTTTACTATAATATCCAAAACCTTGTCAGGAATTGCATTTGCCACGCCTGATGGTAAATAGCAAATCAACAATGAGCCAAGTGTCACAAAGCAGCATAGATATAGTAGAAAATACAAAAATTTCTTCATAAGAATTCCCCCTCTTATACTTATATAATATAACTTAATAATATAATTGTCAATGATATTGATATATTTTCCATATAATGATTAAATTTGACAAGGCGGTCTTTTGTGATATAATCATGCCATGACCAACTACAATGCAGAAATGAAAAAAATAATCGCCAGCCTTGACCACAAGCCAAGACTCCTTTTGCATGCTTGTTGTGCACCATGTTCTGTGTCTGCACTTGAGAAAGTTGCCAACTTTTTCGACATTACACTTTACTATTACAACCCTAATATCGGCACCAAGGAAGAATACGACCTTCGCCTTGCACAATTTGAAAAGTTGAAATCAAGATTTCATTTTACACTAGTTGCAGAAGATTATGTGCATGGTGACTTTTTGGACAAATGTAGCAGTATGTGTGATGATGCTGAAGGCGGTCAACGTTGTCGTACTTGTGTGGCAATGAGAATAAAGAAAACTTTTGACTATGCTGTAGGTAAAGGCTATGATTATGTCTGCACCACCCTAACCAGTAGCCCACTGAAAGATGCGGAATATATTAATAATGTGGGAATCACCCTATCAAAAGAATATGGCATAAATTACCTTGTTGCTGACTTCAAAAAGAAGAATGGTGTGCTCAATAGTATAAATATTTGCAAAGATCTTGGCATTTATCGTCAACATTATTGCGGTTGCGAGTTTGCAAAGGCTAAAATGTAGTGTCGATTGTTATTTAATAACTAAACAA
>JBKSMV010000088.1:0-7406 GCA_046881985.1 Clostridia bacterium | reverse complement strand
AATTATATTTTTTTTGTAAAAATTATTTTTTTTATTTATTAATGATATATTTTTCTAAAATAATTATTTACCAAAAAAGTCAATTGTACGTTCCATCTCTTCAAACACCTTCAAATGACATTGCTCGTCGGCTACAATCCGTCGTAGCAGACTCTTTAGGCTAGCATTGTCCACTCGCTCTATGGCTCGCTCGTATACGTATATTGCACGTGTTTCGCCACGAATATTGGCTCGTAGCATATCTATCAGTCTAGCGGAATAGTTGGCATATGCTGAAGTAAAATAATTGCCACGTCCGTCTTGAAAAATAGGTTTGCCACCAAATGACACTATTGCCTTACTTAATAACTCCAAATGTCGCATCTCGGTAATAGATATCTCTTCTAGCACTTTGGATATATCTTTGGACTGGTCAGCGGACACAATGTGTTGATAGGTGTATTGTGTAATGGCGGTATACTCGCCCACTCGTCCGCTAGCCAAGTCTTTGAGAATGTTGACTATCATGGCATTGGGCTTGGCGTCAACTATCTCTGGGTAGGGCTCTGTGGAACATAAAATAAGATTGTCATAATTCATACTTTCACCTCAAGTATTAGTATGAATTGAATGTCGTATGTGTGATTAAATAAAATATATTTGTAATATTCGTTTGATTTTATATCGCAATTTTGATACAATACAAGTATAAAATTAAAGAGAGATTATTATGGCAAAGAAAAAACAAAATGTAATTGAACAATCCAAAGACTTTGATAGTCTCACAGATGACAAGATTAGAGATATTGTAGCGGAAGAGAATGACAAGCCTGTAGAATCTACCGCACCTAAAAAGATTAAGCCACAATCCAAAGAAGACATGAAAGAAGGTTTTGTGAGATACCAGCCGGACAAAAAGGTGGGACTTACTGCCACTCAAGTACAAGAAAGGCAATTTAATGGTCTTATCAATCGCTCTGTAGTCAAGAATAAAAAGAGTGTTGTCGGTATCATTGTAGCCAACTTGTTTACTTACTTCAACTTGTTGTGCTTTTTGGTAGCTGCGGCACTCATATATGTTGGCGCTTGGGAAGACTTAACCTTTATGGTGGTAGTGCTACTCAACACCATTATCGGTATAGTGCAAGAGATTAGGTCGAAAATCACCATTGACAAGCTGGTGCTCAACAATGCCACCTATTCCAAAGTGATACGTGACGGCAAAAAGGTATCTATACCCAAAGAAGACATTGTACTAGACGACATCGTCTACCTATCTACTGGCTCACAGATATCTGCGGACAGCTATGTGGTGGACGGTAATGTCGAAGTCAACGAAGCCCTACTCACTGGTGAGAGTTTGCCAGTCAAAAAGAAGAAGGGCGATATGCTGTTGGCAGGTAGTTTCGTTTCTAGCGGTATGTGCCTTGCACGTGTAGAAAACGTAGGCAAGGAAAACTATATCGAGCAACTCTCCAACAGAGCCAAAAAGTATAGCAAGCCAAAGAGTGAACTACTCTACTCACTCAAAGTGATTATCAAGGTGGTGGGTGTGCTTATCATACCTTTCGCTATACTCATGTATTACAACAACTTTGCATTCTTCAATGGCGACACATATAAGACCATTACCAAGACGGCTGGTTCTATTATCGCCATGATACCTGCGGGAATGTTCCTGCTGACATCAATGGCTTTGGCTGTAGGTGTCATAAGGCTCGCCAAAAAGCGTACCCTAGTGCAAGAATTGTATTGTATCGAAATGCTGGCACGTGCCAATGTGCTATGTTTAGACAAGACTGGCACACTCACAGACGGCAGTATGAAGGTGAGCGAAGTTATCGAACTCAACAAATCAACTAGCGGTGCTTCTGTAGAGCAGATTATCACAGCACTATTTGACTCAGACCAACCAATGAATATGACCGCTCAAGCCTTGAAAGAGAAGTTTAGTGGTAAAAACTCTTTACCTGTAGAAAAACATATACCTTTCTCTAGTGAAAAGAAGTTTAGCGGTGTAGTTATACACAAAGTGGGCAAGTTTAAGTTGGGTGCAATGGAATATGTGCTCAAAAAACCAGCCCCAGAACTCAAGCAAATGGTAGAAAAGTTTTCCAAAAAAGGACTGAGAGTGCTTGTCCTTGTCAAATGTGAAGACTACAACAATCCTACAGGCACACCTATTGCGGTGATTGCCCTAGAAGACAATATTCGTAAAGATGCTCCTGAGACTATCAAGTGGTTTAAGGACAACAATGTTGATATCAAAATCATCTCTGGCGACAACCCTATCACAGTAAGTGAGATTGCTAGACGTTGTGGTGTCAACAATAGTGACAAATATATATCTTTGCAAGACATGAGCAAAGAAGAAGTGGTCCGTGCTGCGACCAAATACACCGTATTTGGACGTGTCAGCCCTGAACAAAAAGCCATACTTATAAAGGCACTCAAAGTGGCAGGCAAGACTGTGGCCATGACTGGTGATGGTGTCAATGACATTTTGGCACTCAAAGAAGCTGACTGCTCTATCGCCATGGCAGCAGGTAGTGATGCGGCGAGAAGTGTATCTCACCTAGTGCTACTCGACAGCGACTTTAGTGCTATGCCTAGTGTAGTGGCAGAAGGCAGACGTGTAGTCAACAATATTCAAAAGTCGTCCAGCCTTTTCCTAATGAAGACGATATTCACTATTCTTATGTCAATATTCGTACTCATCGCTCGCAAAAACTACCCATTCAGTCCAATACAATTCTTCTTGTTGGAACTATTCGTTATCGGTATACCATCATTCTTCTTGGCATTGCAACCAAACAACAAGATTATCGAAGGCAAGTTCCTAGCCAACGTCATGAAGACGTCGCTACCGGCAGGATTTACCATGGCGCTATGTGTAGTGGCAATATATATCTACCAATCATGTGTTGGTCTAGCAGAAGTGTCTTTGCAGACTATGGGTTCTATCGCAGTAAGTGCATTTGGCGCTATTGCATTGTTTAGATTCTGCAAGCCGTTTAATGCATACAAGACTATTCTCTACATTTGTAGTATGTCGATAATGGCGGTCATCGCTTATCTAATGCCAGCATTCTTTGGGTATTGTGCATTGAGTCTAGAAAACTGGCTCTTCCTAATAGTTGTAATTCTAGTGGCTGGCCCTATCTACAACTGGACGAGTACACTCATTGATAGCATAAAAATACCGGTCAACGAAAATAAGGCTAAAAAGATTTGATATTATCAATCTTGCCATTCACGACTTCAAAATTAAGGACTCCTACTAGGTGTCCTTTTTTGATAAGACAAAGGGTGTTGGCACTACCGCCCTTGTATTGACCAAAATGGTCAAATGGCACAAAAAACTCTTTTAGATTTTGCGCACTGATAAGCGAACCAAAGTCATGAGTACACAACTCTTTGGCTAGTGTCACATTGCCAGCCAGCACACATTCCATAAATAGATATGGCACAAGACTAGGAATCGGACGAAGCGGTGGTTTATCTTTTAGATAACCGACTTCTTGCAGAGTCTGTCTACACTCGGTGTCGAATTGGTAATGAGTCAGTCTAATCTGTCCCAACTCGCCGTCGTATTTTTGGCCTATAATAATGGTATTGTCCTTCCACTCGTACGAGTCGACTTTACCTTCAAAAATAGGCGACAAAATATCTCTACCAAAGACAAGATAGGCATTGTTTCTGCCTGCGAACTCTAGAAAGACATAACTAGTATTGCCAAAAGTTTTGGTGTAATAGTTGAAATTGTGTACGCCAAAATCAACACTAATGTCGTATGATTGTGATTGCCCCTTTATGCTGATAGTGTGGTCAAAAGCATTTTGCATAAGGGTATATTTTTTGTTTCCTATAGATATGGTGGTAAAAAGTTGTGTACGTGACAACACTTTTGGCAGAAGTCGAACATTACACACATTGTCCACAAATCTAACGTCACAAAACTCACTCTCACACAGAGTTTGGTTGTCAAGATTGAAGCTCAAACAATAGGGCAAGAGATAATTGTCGCCAGACTCGTTGATAGGTAGCACACTAATAAGAGTTTTGCGACTATTATCTGGCAAAAGACGAGCGGTTTCATCTCGCAAAAGTATGGTTTGACTACCAGCAATATTAATCTGCGCATCAAATGTGGCGGTGATAAAGATTTCCATATAATTTATTATGATTTTTTGGCTCTCATTATGCTTAAAACCACTCGCTCTTGGCCATAATCTCACTATGAAAAGACTCAAATCATACCAAGCCATAAGACTGACTATTTGTCCCGAGAGATATCACAAAGGGGCTAATCTTTTGCAAATGCCCAAGCAAAATATCATCACCAATAGTGACGTTATGGCGCTCTTTGGCGGACTGACCAAATTGATAGGCGAATACAACCCACAATACTCAAAAGTGTTTACCAACTACCAAACACTCTACATGGCTTTTGTCGAAGCACAAAAAGAGATAACAAGGCTCAAAAGTCAAATCGAAAGCATAAAAAAATCCACAAAATAGTTGAAATTGTGGATTTTTATTGTTTATTGCTGTTTATTAAGTCTAATGTTTTTAGTCTTGCCCACGATAAGCACTATCAATACATATATAATGCCTAGTACTGCAGTGATGATGAATGCCAATATATACCACGCACTAGCATTGGCTTGAGTATAATAGAGTGTGATAGGGTCATTCATCTCTGTCCCGTCTATCACCCATGTATGCACATAGTGTTCTCGGTCAATTTTGGTGACAATATTGGCGTCAGAATGTAGTCGTGGTGTGCTGGACACGTATTGATAGACTAGTTGAGCCTTTTCCAAGTCCCAAATGTCTGCATACTTCTCTGCATATAGGCGGAAGAAGTTCATGTTGTCTGTGCCTTGAAAAATGGTATAT
Source organism: Clostridia bacterium (assembly GCA_046881985.1). Lineage (GTDB taxonomy): Bacteria > Bacillota > Clostridia > Christensenellales > UBA1242 > HGM11372. The sequence continues at coordinate 2,525 of JBKSMV010000088.1, read as the reverse complement.
GTTTGGGTAGAAATGGTGCTGGTAAAAGTGTGTTCCGTCTTTTCCCACACGACAGGCTCATTGTTTGTGCCGAATGTGAGATTGATGACGGTGGCATTGGCATAATTTATCTCACCGCTAAAGACATTGTCTTGCCACTCGGCACTCCATGTTAGGTCGCTAGTTTGTGGCTGTGATAGTGTGCCGAAGATGAGCATATAGTTGGTTGAGTATTCATTCCATAGTCGTTGGCCATATGCCAAAAAGTCTGCTTCTATATCGCTCTTTAGTTCGTCATACCTGCCCTGCTCTGTTAGATATTCTTTGTCCAAACTGATTGAGAGATATTGTGTACTGCTACCATTTTCGTTCTCAACAAAAACATAACCTATTGTCGCACAGCCACAAAAGGTAAAGCAAATCATGCAAAGTAGTGCAATTAAGGTTATATTTTTGATATGTTTCATATTTAATTATATTACAAACTTTTTACTTTATATTCTGCTCTAGGCATCTTTTCGGTTGTCACATAGCCGTTAGGTGCTTTGACCACGTCAGGAATGCGGTTGACTACTGTAGCGCAAGTGAGTTCGACAGTTTGCGGACGATTGATGACCACGGTGGTCTTTGGCTCACCTTCGATAGTCCATTCGTTGCAGTCAAAGTCGGTCTTGGCATACACTTTGCCTATACATTCGCTGACAATCTCGATGCCTTCTTTGGTTTGGCTAGTGACTACTGCGCTCATGCCTGTAGCATTGCCTTTCTTGATAGTCATCTTGAGTGTAGTTGACTTTAGGTCTGTCTTGCAAGTTTGTGGTACACAGGCTTGTGTTTGGCTAGTAATGTGTAGTCCTAGTTGGCTAGCAAGCCAGCCGTTGACATTCCACATATAACTTGGCAAAAACTTGCCGTTGTTGATAAGTGCTTGACGTTTGCTATCTGGCATACGGTCTGCAGATGCGATTTGCTTGTCAAACTCGTCAAGTGTAAGACCTGCGCCATGTGCTTCGGCTAGAGCAATGCCGTAGTCTTCGACATTATAACTACTCTTGCCCTTGATACGTGTAATCTTGTGAGTAGAGCCAGCGATAGTAGTGATGAGATTGCCCCAATAGACGTCTTGGTATCCGCTACCACAGATAGTACAGCCATTTTTCTTGGCAAGTTTGTCTAACTTGGCAAATGCTTTTGGGTGAGAGTTTTGTGGATAGAATGCTTCTTCACAAGTGGTGATAGCATTGACACCGCATTCTGCACAAATAGTCAATACGTCCACTACGTCTACCATAAGGCTCATAGTAGTCACAATAGCGATATCTGGCTTGTTTTTGAGTAGGCTATCTTTTAGGTTGGCGATATCTTCAATAGTGACTTTGTACTTTTTCTTGTCACCAATGATAGTGCCAATGTCTTTACCTATAATCTTTGGGTTGATGTCAAATGCTGACACAATCTTGCTACCCTTTTCATGCACATAGCGCATGGTGTATTTGCTCATCTTACCGCAACCAATCTGCGCAACTTTATATTTCATACTTATCTCCAATTATTCTCTAATATAAAAATACTAAACTTCTTTGTTTTCTTTTTGTGCTTTGGCTTTGAGTTTGTCGATAGCCTTGTTGTTGTAATTCTTGGCACCAATATATGAAGTAGGCATACCTTTGAAACCAATCTCTTTACGACACAAAGATTTATATGCAGCCACGTCAATAGGTGATACATCACTGCGAGTGTCGTCTAGGCATAGGCTATAGAACATATCTATCACCTTGGCATCACTCACCATAACCATAAGGTCATTGTATGCAGAGCGAGCCTTGGCTACGAATGTCTTGCTAGTCAAAACATCTACACCATAGTCTACTAAATAGTCTACCACATTGAGTGATGCTTCGATAGCATTCTTGCGCATCTCATAATTCTTCTCAAATAATATCTGGTCCTTCTCCAAAATGTCCAGAATATTTCTCCTAGTGAAAAATAGAATGATGACAGCAAAGAGTGAAACTACCACTCCTGCGACACCGCCCCATAGAGAAATACTTTGCAAAAAAGTCATAACTTCCTCCTAATATATATTTTTAGTATAACAAAGTGAAAAAAAAATACAAATCATTTTCACACTTTTTACCAATATTTTTACAAAAAAGTCATAATATGACACAAAAAAATAATGCAACAAAATTGCATTATTCCTTTAGTCAAATATTTTGACCTTGGTACAAAGACTATTTCTTAGTGTTGAAAGTAGCTTTGTATGCGGAGCTGAACTTCAAAGCTGGAGTCTTGCTAGCTTTGATCTTGATTTTTTCCTTAGTCAATGGGTTGATACCTGTACGTGCAGCTTTCTTCTTCAATTCGAAAGTGCCGAAGCCCATCAATGCAACTGTGTCGCCCTTTTTCAATGCAGCTGTGATAGTGTCAACAAATGCATCATAATAGATTTTAGCTTGAGCAGCTGAACCGTTGGCTTTCTCGCCCATAACTTTCAAAAACTCACCCTTGTTCATTTATGTTTTCTCCTTTTTCTATGCCTTTTG
>JBKSMV010000087.1:0-8915 GCA_046881985.1 Clostridia bacterium | reverse complement strand
TTGTCCACGTTTTTGTTGGTTGTATAGGCTCATTACTTCGATATAACGTGGAATATTTTTATTTTTTTTCAATATTTCTTTTAGTCTTATCAATATTATGTCAGGGTGTACGTCATATTGGCTAGCCAAAGCTTGAATAGTTTTATTTTTGACAGCCAATGCACGTGGCAACATCATACTGCCTGCTATACTTGCACCCATATCAAATGCTGTGACAATGTAATCTAGCGATGCTGACGGAATATATTTACGTAGTTCGATTTCCATAGCGACAAAATCATTTACATCCTGGTCACTAACTTTCTTCACTTTACCAAAATGCCAGTTTCTCCAATGCATTACATTTGGGTCGGTGAGCGGTAGGTGATTCATTAGATTGGTTTTAGAGATAATTTTATCCATAGTCGTTTCCTTTAGTTTATCCACAATATAACACACAATGTGGACAAAATCAACATTTTTTCTTGCAAAAATATAAAAAAACACGTTTTATTCACGTGTTTCTTCAATTTTTTTGTATAGTTCGCTCTTTTTACTGATGTCGAAATATTTTTTGATATAGTCGCTGATATGGTTGAGTCCCATAAAGTCGCCAAGATACACACCCCTACTCAAATGTGGTTGGTAGATAATGAGTGGCAACATTTCTCTAGAGTGGTCGGTGCTAGCGGTGAGTGGGTCGTTGCCATGGTCGGCTGTAATCATGAGTACATCGTCTTCGCCCAAGCGAGAGATAAAGTCGCTCAAAAACTCGTCAATGCGGTATAGACATTCCTTAAAGCCGTAGGCGTCATTGCGGTGTCCATATAGTACGTCACTATCGCCAAAGTTGGCAAAGCACAGACCTTCAAAGTCGCTCTCTACTATCTCGTCCAATGCGTCAAAGACTTGCTGATTGCTATATGTTTCGTATGCAGTGGTGAAGCCTTGATGACCAAATAGGTCAAAGACCTTGCCCACGCTTATCACTTCATAGTCGTGATTGGTAAGGATATTGGTGATAAGATTTTTAGGCGCAGAGAGAGTGTAGTCTTTACGTTCTTTGATGTAATAATAGTTGTCCTTGATGCCAGCGAATGGGCGAGCGATAACTCGACAGATATTGTATTTGCTAGGCAAGTTTTTGGCGATGTATTCGCAAGCATAGTGCAACTCTTCTGTGCTGTACATAGCACCATGGCAGGCAATAGACAAGCAACTCTCTGTATTGGTGTAGACTATAGGGAAGCCTGTAGCCATATGTCTGTCGCCATAGTCGTTGAGCGCTTTGGTGTCGCTGTAGGCTCTGTTGAGTAGCACCTGTTCACAGCCAAAAGCTGTGCAAATGACTTCCACAATGTCATCAGGGTAGCCTTGGGTAAAGTTGGCAAAAGGCTCTTTTGTGATGCAACCAGCCATTTCCCAATGCCCCATGCAACTATCTTTGCCCACAGAGAGCGGATTGAGAATAGCATAGTCCGCTATGACAGGTGTGTCGTTGTTGGCATCAATGCTAGGCATATTCAAAAGACCCAATCTCTTTAGAGTGGGTAGGTAGCAATGTGTTTCTTGCATAATGTGGAGTAGAGTGTTGGAGCCAATGTCTTCTGGATAACGTCCGTCGTGAGCATGTCCTACACCTAGTCCGTCGATAACTAATAGAAAAATACGTTTACTCATAATACTATTATAACCAACTTCGACAAAAAACGCCAATCATTTTACACTATGATTATGATAAAAAATGCAACAATCATGATAAAAAGCATCTCAATTATGCCCAACAGGGCAAAAATGACCAGCCAAGAGAGTGGATTGCAGGGCGAATGATTGACTCTGCGATTGACTAGCGAAAACAAAAACACCCCGCAAGCGAATACATAAGCCAGCATAAAAACTATGAGTGCGAGCAAGAGTAGAAATATGTTAAACACCCCATAAGCACCTATTATGGCGAAGATATTTATCGCCATGATATAGCACCCATACCAAAAGCCCAAGCAACTAACTATTATCAGCCATTTGTTGACCACCACCAGCATACACAGACCCCAAATGGCAAGGTTAAGTAACAATCGTTGAAGCATACAGGCGAAAAATCCACTCTCTTTAGTAATGTATGCTACGAAGTAAAAGGTCTCAAAGTTGGTTGGACTGCCTTCGTCGCCTACTTTGATGATGCTGAATGCCCCCGCACACACAAAAACTAGGCTCACCGCACAGAAGCCTATTATCCACCACCTATATTTATGCCACACCGAAAAACTGCTGGGGTCAAGACGGAGTTTCATATAGTATAATATGCAGAAAAAAGTCGAACATGACACAGCATCACTTCGTGCATAATTTCCAAACATTTTACAAACACTATCTTTGGAGGAAAATTATGAGAAAGTGGCTCATTTTTGTATTGATATTCGCATTAGTTTTGACAGCGCTAGTGTCTAGCACTATGTCGGTGCAGGCATATACGTTTACACCTAGCGAAAATGTGAAGTGCAGTATTTTGACTGATGCTAGCGGTAAGGTTGTTTTGTATGAGCAGAATGCGGACGAAAAACGTCCTGTGGCATCTATTGTCAAACTCATGACTATCTATCTTACACTTAAAGAGATTGACGAAGGCAGGCTAACCTTGTCAGACAATGTCACAGTCAGCGAACGTGCCAGCAGTATGGGTGGCTCACAAATATTTTTGGACGCAGGTAGTGAGCATAGTGTAGAAAACCTACTCAAAAGTGTAATCATTTCTAGTGCCAATGATAGCAGTGTGGCTCTTGCAGAAAAAGTGGCTGGTAGTGAGAGCGCCTTTGTAGAGCGCATGAATGCCACCGCCAAAACTCTTGGCATGGACAACACGCACTATGTCAATGTCAACGGCTTGCCTGCGCCAGAGCAATACAGCACCGCTCGTGACGTGGCTCGACTTATGGCAGAAGTGTCCAAGTATGACACCTTCCGTACTTATTCACAAATCCGCCTAGAAGATTATGTCCACCCAACAGGCAGAACAACTCAAATGGCCAACACAAATAAACTGCTTCGCACTAATCTAGGTATAGAGTGTGGCAAGACTGGTTCTACCGTGGAAGCGGGCTATTGCTTCGCTACACGTGCCAGCCGAAATGGTTTGACCTTGATAGCCGTTGTACTCAAGGCGGAGAATAGCAAATCTCGTTTCGCTCACACTAGCGAACTGCTCGAGTATGGTTACAACAACTACGAGAGCCGTAACGTTGTCACCTTGGATATGCTGGCTGAGAGAAAAGTGGGTATCGCCTATACTGACAAGATAGTGCCACTAGTTTTGGCAGAAGAATACAAGGTAGTATCGCCAAAGGGCGAGAACGTCAACCTTGACGTAGAGTTTAGTTTGCCAACCTTTGTACGTGACGCCAAAAAAGGCGAGCGAATCGGCTGTGTGACTATCTATCGTGACGGAGTGGTAGACAAAACCATAGACATCTTGTCCGCAGATAATGTCAAGGGCGCAAGCTATATAGACAACTTCAAGTCACTAGTAAGCGAGTTTTAATGAAAAAAAGATACACTTGGGAAATGCAAACGAAGTGTATCTTTTATTTGTTATAAATATTATTCATTTGGTTGTCTTTTTGTTATATTTGATGTATTATAATAACAGACAAAGGAGAAAGTTGATGCATAAAGGGGTTGCAAAACCCTTCATAAAATGGGCTGGTGGAAAAGGTCAACTATTAAATACTTTTGAAAAACTTTTGCCACTAGAACTATCAGAAGGAAAAATAAATAAATATTTTGAACCCTTTATAGGCGGTGGGGCGTTATTTTTTTACGTTCTACAAAATTACCAAATTAAAAAAGCATACATAAACGATATAAATAAAGAATTAATAAATTGTTATAGATGTATACAAGCAGATGTAGAAGAAGTTATAAGTCATCTGGAAATATTAGAAAATGAATATTATAAAAGTAAAGATAGGTCGAATTACTTTTATAGTGTACGAAAACGATATAACGATATTCACTTAAATGGACGATACGATTTTGAAAAATGTGCAGACTTTATCTTCTTAAATAAAACCTGTTTTAATGGTTTGTATAGAGTAAATAAAAATGGAAAATTCAATGTCCCACATGGTAAGTATAAAAATCCTTTAATTTGTGATAAAGATAATTTGAGACTATGTGCGAACTTATTACAAAAAGTAGAGATAAGTTTTGGAAGATATGAATACGCATTAGAAGATGTAGACGATAGTTCATTTGTATATTTAGACCCACCATATAGACCATTGGTAGAAAATCTTTCTTTTGTTAATTATAATAGTTATGGATTTAGAGATGAAGACCAAATCGTTCTTGCAAGAAAATACAAAGAACTTAATCAAAAAGGTTGTTTTGTAATGTTATCAAACTCTGACCCAAAGAACACTAACGAAGAAGATAATTTCTTTGATGATATGTACAAAGATTTTTCTATTGAAAGAGTTGTTGCGAGAAGAATGATAAATTGTCAAGCAAGTAAGAGAGGAGATATAACTGAAATCGTTGTAATGAATTACAAAAGGAGAAAAAATGATTAAGAGTGGAAAAGGTGGCGGTAATACTAGAACTGGTTTAATATTTGAGGGTGAAACGGATTTAACGACATTCTTGAAAAAACAACCTCATTATAATATTGTAGATTGTGATGTTTTTTATGATGGTAAAAAGGTTGCAGAAGTTTACAAAAAGAATAAGTTTTATAGCATATTTTTAGAGAAACTTGGAATAGAGTGGAGCAATTATATATCAAAACGTTTGTTGCCAGATGATAGTATCTTTGTTTTGTTAAACAACACTCTATTTATCATTGAATGTAAGCATCAAGAAGTCCCGGGGTCTGTAGATGAAAAATTGCAAACATGTGATTTTAAGAAGAAACAATACAAGAAATTAATGGCATCAGCCAATATTGATGTAGAGTATATTTACTTGCTTGATGATTGGTTTAGGGATGAAAAGTACAGAGATGTTTTAGATTATATACACTCAGTTGGCTGTGATTATTATTTTGAATATATACCACTCAATAGATTGGGATTACCTGTTCCCCCAGAGTTAATAGAGGATTAGGAAGAACAACAAAAAAAGTTATGAACTAGAAATTAATATTGTTGTGTAAAAAAAAGAAGACAATAATGTCTTCTTTTTTACAAATCAATCACTGGCTTTGGGGAGAGAGTATTGTCTGCCCATGGTTTGCCGTCACGGATTAGATAATACCCTGCACTGCCTATCATGGCTGCATTGTCTGTGCAGTATTTGAGTTCGGGGTAATAGACTTTGATGCCGTTTTCTTTGGCAAGGCGGTCGAGAGTGGTGCGAAGCATGGCATTGGCAGACACTCCGCCAGCGAGCACTAATTTGTTGAGCCCAGTTTGTTTGCAGGCAAGGATTGCCTTGCTAGTCAGGTCGTCCACTACCCAACGTTGAAAACTAGCACACACGTCAGCAGGGTTCGGCTTGTCGCCGTGTTGCTCAAGATTGTGTAGATAGTTGATAACAGCAGTTTTTTTACCAGAGAAACTAAAGTTAAGTCCAAGATTGTCGGTGTGACGAGAGTTGAAAGAAATATCTTCACGTCCGCCGACAGCCATTTTTTGTACAGCAGGACCACCAGGGTAGCCCAGACCTAAAAGGCGTGAAACTTTGTCAAAGGCTTCGCCCACAGCATCATCTAATGTTGTGCCTAATAACTCATGTTGATTGTAGTCGGTCACCTTGAGTAGTGCGGTATGTCCACCACTGACGAGCAGACAGACAAACTCTGGCTCTAGGTCAGTGTGAGTGATATAGTTGCTGGCGATATGCCCTTCGATATGGTTGACCGCCATGAGCGGTATGCCGGTCGCAAATGATAGAGCCTTGGCATAGCTAATGCTGACCAGCAGAGAGCCAACCAGCCCAGCGCCTTGAGTGACAGCGATAGCATCAATATCTTTGAGTGTGACACCTGCATCAGCGAGAGCCTTGTTGGTCACATGGTCGATGGCGGAAATATGGTTTCTGCTAGCAATCTCTGGCACAACACCGCCAAAACGAGTGTGAATGTCGATTTGACTGCTGATTGCGCACGACAAAACTTGTCGCCCATCACGAATGACAGCGACAGAGGTGTCGTCACAACTGCTTTCAAATGCTAAAATGGTATAATTCTTTTTCATTAGTTTTTCAATGCCTTCAAATATTCGTCTATAAACGGCTCAATCTCGCCGTCCATCACACCTTGCACATTGCTTGTTTCGTAATCGGTGCGGTGGTCTTTGACCATAGTGTATGGTTGGAATACATAACTGCGGATTTGACTGCCCCACTCGATTTTTTTGAGACTGCCTTGTATCTCTTTGAGTTCTGCCATGCGCTTTTCTTCTTCGAGAGCGACCAATTTGGCAGAGAGTATCTTGAGAGCGGTTTCTTTGTTTTGTATTTGTGAACGCTCGTTTTGACAAGCGACCACTATGCCACTAGGTAGGTGAGTGATGCGCACCGCACTTTCGGTCTTGTTGATATGCTGTCCGCCAGCACCACCACTGCGATAAGTGTCTATCTTTAGGTCGTCGCTGTTGAGATTGATTTCATTAGCGCTGTCTACTTCAGGTATGACGTCCACACTGGCAAAACTTGTGTGTCGCCTTGCTTCGCTGTCAAAAGGCGAAATACGTACAAGCCTATGCACACCCTTTTCACATTTGAGTTTGCCATAGGCATTTTCGCCAGATACAATGAATGTGATAGACTTGCTACCAGCATCGTTGCCTTCCAACTTGTCCACTAGGCGAAGGTCAAAGTCTGCCTTGTTGCAATACATACTATACATGCGGTAGAGCATGTCTACCCAGTCTTGCGCTTCTGTACCGCCAGCGCCTGCGTGTATGCTGACAATGGCATTCATGCCGTCATATTTGTCGTTGAGTAGGGTGCGAATCTTGAGCGCATCAAGACGCTTGTTGAGAAGGATTATCTGCTCATACGTTTCGTCCACCAAGCTGGTCTCTCTGCCTTCGTCGCACAACTCTTTCATGACTATCAGGTCGCCAATCTGCTTTTTGATATCGTCCACTTCGGCAAACAGTTTCTCAATGCTCTTGATTGACCTATTGGTCGCTGTGGCTCTGTCGAGATTAGACCAAAAATGCGGGTGCTCACGCTCAGCGATTAGGCTATCAAGTTTAGCCTTCTGTCCGTCTAAGTCAAAGACACCCCTTTATGTACTCAAAATTGTGTGTAATGCTGACGATTTGTTGCTCTATGCTCTCAAAAGTCATGCTCGCACCTCCGTATTTTTCTATTATATACACTTTTTCACATTTTGCAAAACGAAAAAGGCAACAAAACCAAAAGGTGTTATATAATAACTCTTTTTTTTGGCTAAAATAGTTATGTCAATTATTTGTTTTGCGCTAATATAATATTTAATAGGGGTGCGTTATCAAAAAGTCTGTTGCCATCGTCCTTATATCTGTGATATCTGTCGGCTTTTTAGCACTGGCAGTTTTTATGCGTTTTTTTACCTTTACAGCGCCACCGCTGGCATTGGACGTGCCACTGGGTGTATGGTGGTGGCAGGACAATGCTTCTAGCAACTTACTAGACTTCGCCCAGACCAATGGTGTGGACGAGATATATTATTGCGACAGCGCTCTAGACCAAGACACTGCCAGTTTTGTCACCAGAGCCAATGCCAAGGGAATGAACGTCTATTTACTTACTGGCGAATGCGATTGGATATTGGACAAATCAAGCCTAGACAATCTCTTGGATAGATATAGAGCCTATCAAGTGGCTCACCCCGAGTCCAATCTTGCAGGAGTGCATCTCGACGTAGAACCGCATCAGTTGGACGATTTTGGCGAAAGACGAGCCGAATACCTTACCTTATATGCAGAGTTTGTCTACAATGTGGTGGTAGAAAACCCCGACATATCTTTTGACTTTGATAGTCCGTTTTGGTTTGACGACCAAATCACCTTGCTGGGCGACACTAAGCCACTCTATCAGCACGTATTCGACTGGGCGAATAGGGTATTTGTCATGAGCTATAGAGATAGTGTGGACAAAATCATTTCTTGCGCTCAAGACGAGTTGGCATATGCAGGAGTGGTTGGTACACCAATATTCTTGAGTGTAGAAACCAAACCAAACGACAACGGCTCGATAACTTTTTATCAAGAAGGCAAAATTGCGCTCGCAGAAGTGCTAAACTCTCTTGACGAGAGAGTGATAGACGACTTCGGCATATCTATTCACCATATCGAGAGTTGGTATCAACTCAAAGAATGCTAAAAAAGGACAATCAACGTCCTTTTTTTGCTTATATTAACTACAAACTTATCCACATATTCTCTGCAAATGTGCATAACTTGACGATATTTTATCGCTCTACCATTGTGATATAAAACCGAAAATAAAAATAGTCGAAAAAGTTTGCACAATTTGACCAAACTGCCATTGACAAGGTGTAAGTTTGGTGATATATTTTAGTCCATAAAAAAAGGAGTAGTCATGTCAGCCAACAAGCCAAAAACAAAACCAAAAACACATTTTCAAACACCTATTAAGGTGAAAGAAGGTGAGAAGTGTTATCTGTTGACTGACGTCTACCTATTTATCAAAGAAGGCAGAGTGATAGCCGGCGCAGAATATTTGTCCAAGATGTATGATGCTTTCATCTGTACACCAGAGTTGAGCGCAGATTTGACAGACAAACATATTTATAATATTTACCCTACCAACAATCTCTATCGCATCATCACCAACGGCGGACAAAATCTCACCGAAGGTCAAAAGGCCGTGATAGCCGATTTACGTCGTAGATACCGCCTTCGCCTTGGCAAAAACTCTGTACTAGAAGAAGACCGCCACGAGATAACGAGCGATATGCTTCGCCATGTGACTAGTCAACTGACCGC
>JBKSMV010000086.1:0-5591 GCA_046881985.1 Clostridia bacterium | reverse complement strand
ATGACTGGTATGCTCAAGTTATGGCTTATACCGAAGAGTTTTTGCAAGCACTAGGCGGTCGTAGCACGTTAGGTTTTAGCTGGAACGCTTTGGGCGGAACTGAAATGAGTGGTATTTATTCCTTTGTAATATTTAGTCCGTTCAACATAATCTTTCTCATATTTGGTGCAGGTGCGGTGCAATATACCCTACCTATTGTAATGTTGTGCAAACTTCTCTGCATCGGCATAGTTGGACTATGGTTTATCAAAAAATACTTCCCAGCACTCACTCACTGGCAAAGTATTACCATGGCATTATTATATACTTTCTGCAGTTATTTCTTTCATTCACAGACATATCCTTTGTGGGTGGACCTACTCATATACATTCCTCTACTTTTTGATGCATTCAAACAAATGATAAACAAAAATTGTGTCTGGAAGTTTGGTCTTATAGGTGCATTATGCATAGCATCTAGTTTTTACGTTGGTAGTGAAACTCTGCTATTTTCGTCACTATTCCTTTTCGCCTATATTTTTATCTGCCTACCAAAAGAAGAACGTGGTAGAGTCAGTCTTCGCCTAGTTTCTGGATATGCTATCGCATTCTTCTCTACGTTATTCATTACCATGCCTGCCTTGTTGCAATTTATGGGCTCAGGAAGAAATGAATCACAAATCGCCAAACTTCTCACTATCAATCCAATACTCGAAATGGCAGAAGAAAAGTTGCTATATCTACTGCCTGACATTGTAAGCATTGTCTTGTGCATAGTTTTTCTCGTCAAATGTGACAAAAAAAACAAACTAAACAACTTCTTTATGGTGGCTTTTGTATTGGTGTGCTTACCTTTAGTCTTCCAAATAGTCAACTATGCATTCAATCTAACTATCATATATGGATACCCCAATAGACTTGGTAGCATATATTCCTTTGTATTTATGTGCATCGCTTGTGAAGGGTTGCGACACGTCAACGACAAGGCTCAATACGCACCACAAAAACGATATAGTACAAAGATTATTCTCTTTGAGATAATATTTGGCAGTATTCTAGTCCTTGCATTTAGATTATGCCCTGCTGATGCCCTATTGGGAGCAAACACCACATTCAATGTAAATATGGCAAACGTGGCAATCATGGCTGGCTTATATCTATTTATAGTGCTTGGCTTGATAATGAACATCAAATACTGCATAAGTGGTCGCATATCTCGTAAAAAGTTTGTATCAATATTCGTGACTATAGGCATAATCATCGCTAGCACGTCTTCTATTCTATTTTCAAGCGAAAACACTCTTAAAGTAAAAGACTTTGACCAGATATCTCACTTTACTCAAACTATTCAAGACGACCAATATTCTAGGGTAAAATATTGGAATGTAGACGTATCTACTTGTGACCAACACGTACGTGGCACGACAGCTTTTTCTGGGTTTATTTCTATGATAGACAATTCCGCCGTAGAATATAGTAGGCTTCTAGGTTATGAATTGACACCTAACTCAATGTCTACTACCAACGGCACTCTTTTCTCAGATAGTTTATCTGGTGTCAAATATGTGATAAGTTTTAGTCCGCTTAATAGACCATATCTCAACCTAATTGATGTGACAAAAGACAGCTATTTATATGAATATACCCTATCTTTTGGCGATGCGTATATGATAAAATCTGTGCCAGAATATGATTTGACCGAGAACACATTTATCAATCAAAATGCTATATACAAAACAATGTCGGCTGATAACTACGACATATTTAGTAAGTTAGATAGCGGTTATTTCTCTACTACCGAAGTAGATAGCAAGCCTGCCATTCAATTTAATTATACTGCATCAGAGAATGAATTGCTATATATTCATATGAATAGTGCCAAAGAGTATGATATGAAACTCAATAAATATCACCTTACACCAGAAATTAACACTTACAACTGGAATAATATGGAAATATGCTATCTAACCGCAGGACAAAGTGTGAGTTATACCATTGCTAATAGTGACTTGGGCATGACAATAGCAGACTTCGACATATACTCTCTCGATTATGACAGATATGCTGATTTTGCAGACACTATTGTCAATCAAGACATTAGTTATACTTATACCAATGACAGCATGACAATACAATACAACAACACTGACAGCTACAACTACGTTGTCACCACTCACCCTAATATCAAAGGCTATACTGCAGGCGAAAATAAAATAATCTCTGCACTAAGTTGTGTGGCATTTGAGATAAATAGTGGCGAAAACACTATAAACATAAAATATGGCTACCCTTATGTCAAAATCATTATCATTTGCTTAATAGTTGGCATACTCATTTCGATAGGTATAGTATTACTCAATAATAAAAGACTAAAAAAATTAGAGAATGCAACATATTATGTCTATATCGCTTTTTCTCTAATTCAACTCACTATGTGTGTACTCGTACCTTTATTGTACGACGTGTATTGGCTAATCTTCCTGTAGTAACCTTGTACTAACTATTACAGTATTTTTGTACAAATTGACTTGAACGATGACGGCTTTGGTTTCACGACCGAGCAAGTCATCTTTTTTTGTCTGCTCCAACTCTGTCATTTGGGAATATGGCAAAAATACGTCATAGCCGGATTGTTTGCCATGCAGACCTACAGGGCCTGAAGAATTAAGATTGACGTGCAATATTTCGCCTACTTTTAGACTGATAAGTGGTGAGTCTGCATTTTCATTGGCTGTGGTATAGTCTAGCACCAGTTCGCCATTGTTGTTGTAGTCACTAGACACTACTGCCAAAACGGCATCACCCGCTTTGTATACTTTTGGCAATATTGTAGAGTCTATCACACCAACATTCATACCACCTATATTTACTCTAGCCACCTTGTCATCTCGTGATAGGATTGTGCCGGTGATTATCTCTCCCCTTAAGTATTGATATCTATTTCTTGCTTCCAATATTATCCTCCAAAAGTTTATTCATCGCATCGCACACTTTCTTGGCAAACATATCCAGCGACACCTTGTCTGTCGTATACCCTTCTGGTGATATAGGCTCACCTATAATAAAGGTATTTCGGCGGAATGGCTTAACCTTCTTGACAAACATTGCCGGTACGACTGGTGCTTGTGCTTTGACTGCGAAAAGTGCTATGCCGTCTTTGACGTCTTCATACTGCATTTGTGGTGTTGGCATTCTCGTACCTGATGGGAATATACATACAGGCTTGTCAGCCTTAAGTTCTCTAAATACTGCCTTGAGTGAAGATAATTCTGGCTTATCTCTGTCGATAGGAATGCCACCAAGTTTGCCCAAGAACCATTTCTTAAAAGGTTTGTCCATGAGTTCTTTTTTGGCCAAAAACTTCATTTTTTTGCAACGCTTAAACAATATCGCTACAGAGTCCCAATTGGACATATGGTTGCACGCTAAAATGTATTTACCTTTGGCTTTGAGTTGATTTTTGTTCTTTACTCTTATACAGCCTAGCATTATCAATAATGGAATAAATGCCAAGAAATAACATATTGCATATATCATTATCCATTCCTCCTTTGACTTGCATTCATGCCTGCTACATATCCAGTGCTGAATGCTATTTGCAGATTGTACCCACCAGTAAGAGCGTCCACATTAAGCACTTCGCCAGAAAAATATAGTCCTTTAGAAAGCTTGCTTTCCATAGTTTTTGGATTAATTTCTTTGAGTTCTACGCCACCGCTGGTAATAATGCCGAACTCTATGTCATCAAAGCGATTGATAGTAAACTCAAATCTTTTTAGTAGTCCAATGAGAGCTTGTCTTTCTTGTTTGCTTGTGTCACTCACGCACTTTTGCTCAAAGTCAATTCTGCTACCAAAATACTTAACAAACCTTATCGGCAATATGGATTTTAGATAGGTGTTGACACTTTTTTTGCTAAACTCTGCGGAAGCGAACTCTCTTGCCAACTTGTCCATGAGTTGCGTGTGAGTAAGTGCCGGCTTGAAATCTATATACAAGACTTTATCTTTTACATTCTCTCTAGCAAAATAACTAGACAATGTCAAAACTACTGGCCCAGAAATGCCATTGTTGGTAAATATCATCTCGCCTTGCAAAGACTTATCGTCTATGCCGACAGAAACATTCTTTAGCGACAAGCCTTCCAACTCTGATACATTTTGGCTGAGCAATATTGGCACAAGTGCAGGCTTTGGCTCTACTATGCTATGACCTAGGCTTTTGGCAATCTTATAACCATATCCGTCTGAGCCTGTGCTAGAATAACTTCTACCACCAGTCGCCACAACAACACTATATGTTGTGTAATCAGCCTTGTTGGCATGGATTATGTATTTATCATCAACTCTATTTATATATTCAACCTTTTCGTTGAGATTTAGTCTAACGTTGTTGATTTTGAGCATATGCTCGAGTGTAAAGATGACATCACTAGATTTGTCGCTCTCTGGGAAAACTCTTTGTCCCCTTTCCACCTTGAGTGGTAAGCCATTGTCTTCTAGCATATTCATTAGGTCGTCGGCATTAAATTGAGAATATGCACTACGCATAAAGTCTGCACCACTTATAACATTGTTAAGATGTGTGGCCACAGGTGAAGCATTGGTCACATTGCACCTACCCTTACCCGTAATATATATCTTTTTGCCTAGTTTTTCGTTCTTTTCCAATATAAGGGTATTTGCCCCTTGGCTCGCCGAAACAATACCAGCCATCATACCACTAGCACCACCACCTATAATTATCACATCGTAATACTTCATATTGTCTAAAATTATACAACAAAAAAAGAAAACTAGCAAGTGCTAGATTTCCTTTTGAGATTTTAATTTACGAATGTATTGCATTTCTTTGTGGTTGAGTTCTTTGTACTCGCCCCTTGCTAGTCCGCCTAGTTTGATTTCGCCTACTTGAACACGTTTTAAGAATATAACGTTTTTTTCGATGGCTTCAAACATTTTACGTACTTGTCTATTTTTACCTTCATGGATAGTCACTTCGAGACGTGTAGTCTTATCATCGCCATCAAGCACCACAACTTTGGATTTGTCTGTAGTATAACCGCCAATATCAACACCTTTTTGCAGTCTTTCTATCTCACTAGCATTGATATCGCCTTCAATCTTGACAATATACACCTTGTCTATCTGGTTTTTAGGGTGAGTAATAATATTGGTCAACTCTCCGTCGTCTGTCAAAATAAGCAAGCCTTCAGTATCATAGTCAAGTCGTCCTATTGGGTAAATACGCTTTTTGACTCCACGCATTAGAGACATTACTGTTTTTCTCTCTTTGTCGTCCTTGGCGGTGCATACATAGCCTTTTGGTTTGTGTAGTTTGTAATATACACATTCCAAAGGTATATGCACGGCATTGCCGTCTACTGTCACTCTGTCAAAGTCAAGGTCAATGTCAGTAGCCAGTTCTTTGACTACCTTGCCATTAATCTTCACCTTGCCTGCTAGTATGATTTCTTCACATTTTCTACGTGACGCTACGCCACAACTTGCCAAAAACTTATTGATTCTCATAATTCCTATGCAACCCAATCCTTAGTGATAGAATTGAGTATATCCTTCTCTTGTAATATTTCAATTGAGCTTATTGTATAC
>JBKSMV010000085.1:0-4880 GCA_046881985.1 Clostridia bacterium | reverse complement strand
CAAAAGCAAACCATTATATTCAAAAATCCGCCTAGGATTATAGGTAATTTTTCAATTGTGGGTAAATCTGAAGGCAATGGAGCGTTTGGAGAGTATTTTCAATGTGTGGCAGATAATGACACTTTTGGCGAAAAGACTTATGAAAAGTCTGAACGCATTATGCTGGAGAAGGCTATATTTGGAGCAATAAAGAGTGCACAAATGGAGCCTTCAGAGATAGATGTGTTATTGTCTGGTGACCTATTAAACCAAATAATCAGCTCTAGTTTTGCAGCTAGAAAGTTTGGTACGACATTTATAGGATTATATGGAGCATGTTCTACAATGGCGGAGAGCATCGCTTTGGGCAGTTGTCTTATAGATGCAAAATATTTCAATTACATCAGTTGCGCCACTGCTAGCCACTTTTCTAGTGCAGAGAGACAATATAGATTTCCGCTAGAATTGGGCAATCAAAGACCACCATACTCGCAATGGACGGTGACTGGAGCAGGCAGTTGTGTATTGTCTAGCAAAGGCAAAGGTCCAAAAGTGACAAGTGTGACATTTGGCAAGGTAGTAGACTTTGGCATTAAAGATGTCAACAATATGGGCGCAGCAATGGCACCAGCAGCTATGAATACTATAGTGGCGCATCTACAAGGCACACAAACAAGTGTCAGTGACTATGACCTTATAGTGACTGGAGACTTGGGTAGATTGGGAAGTGAGATACTGATTGACCTACTGGAAAAGAATGATGTATTTCTAGATAAGAGATATATGGATTGTGGCTGTGCTATGTATACCAAGAAGCACAAAGTCTTTATGGGCGGAAGCGGAGCGGGCTGTAGTGCATCGGTGCTTAATGCATATATACTGGAGAAGATTAAACAAGGAGTATATAAGAAGGTGTTGTTTGTGGCTACAGGGGCACTACTAAGCACAACGTCTAGTCAACAAGGAGATAGTATACCATGCATTGCACATGCTGTTGTGATAGAAGGAGAGTAATATGGCAATAATGAATTATGTGTGGTCTTTCTTGATAGGTGGATTTATCTGTATGCTAGGGCAGATATTAGTCGTACGTACCAAAATAACCACTTCCCGTATATTGGTACTATTTCTACTAATAGGAGAATTGCTAGAAGTTATAGGAGTGTACCAGCCGTTTAGAGATTTTGCCAAAGCGGGTGCGACTGTACCGATTATAGGTTTTGGCAGTACGTTGGCTAAAGGAGCAATGACGGCGGCTAGGGAATATGGCCTCGTAGGTGCATTTACTGGCGGGTTTGAAGCGGCGGCGGGTGGTGTTGCGGCAGCGATATTCTTTGCCTTTATATTTGCGCTTATATTCAATAGTCATACCAAAAAGATATAGCAACATATATTAAAATATGAAGTGCTTTAGGCTAAAAACAAAGCATAAAGTTTTGGTGATATTCTTACTGGCGATAATTGTTATCGCCATTTTTTGCATAAATGTGGCCAATCCTATTATACTTATGTACACCGAAGGACAAGTCACCTCTATTGCAGCCAAAACTATCAATAGTGCCATATCTGAAGTGTTGACAGATTACATTGTGTATGAAGACTTTATCAAGATAACACGTAATCATGCTGGTGAGATAGTGTTAATAGAAGCCAATGCAATAGAAATGAATAGGTTGGCTAAAAAACTTATTTCTGTAGCACAAAATAGGCTAGAACTTATCAGTGACCAAGGCTTGATGGTGCCGCTGGGCACTTTTACAGGTATACCGCTTTTTATAGGCAGGGGACCAGACGTTAGATTGAGTATGGCACCAGTGGGAACAATCCAGTCAAGTTTTGAGTCAAAGTTTGAAACCATGGGCATTAATACTACGAACCATAGGATTTATATCAATATTGACATTTCTATCAGTGTAGCTTTGCCAATACAGACCAAAGTTTTGGACTCAACACAGCAAGTTTTGTTTTGCGAAAATGTGATTGTGGGTGAAGTGCCGTCTACCTACCTTAACTCAAACCAGTTAGAACATATGTTAAATCTTGTGCCGTAGACTTGATTATCGTTGTTTTTAGTGCTATAATCACAACATGAGTAAAAAATATTTTGATTGTAGCGCAACGACTAAGCCAAGTACAAAAACTATGGAAATTATATCTCATTATGGGCAGGAGTTTTACAATCCTTCCGCAGTTTACACAGAGGCCAACAAGATAAAGCAAGACATTGACAAGGCAAGAGAAACCCTTGCTGACTTTTTCAATGCACCTAAGGGAAGTCAATTCGTATTCACACCGTCTGCGACAATTAGTAATAGCTGTGTTTTACGTACTCAAATTACTAGAAAAGATAAAAAGTACCTTATTTCTGCTGGCGAACATTCTTCTGTATATTTTACAGCTAAGGCAATGAAGGAAGAAGGGTACAATATAGTATTTATTCCGCTTCTCAAGTCTGGCCATGTTGATACAGAAGCATTATACAAAGAGTTGGACAATTCCGTTGCCTTTGTATCTATCATACACACTAGCAACGAAACCGGTGCTATCAACGATATAGGTGAGATATCTAGACACATTCACTCACAATATCCACGTGTTATGGTGCATAGTGACGGAGTACAGAGTGTCAATAAGATACACGTCGACTTGCAACAACTAGATGTTGACTTTTACACTATCAGCGGACATAAAATTAATTGCATGCGTGGTATATCTGCACTATATATAAGGTCTTTTGCTAAGCAAAAGCCATACATATATGGTGGCGGACAAGAGTTTAATATCGTCGCCGGCACAGAAAATGTTGCAGGCATAGTCAGCATCGCCAATGCATTAAGAGAGCCTAATATAGAGCATTGCACACAAATTAGACAATGTATTATCGACAGATTGTCCACTCTAGACAATATTCATATCTACGATGGCGATAATTATTGCCCAAATATTATTATGCTTTGTGTGGCAGATGTTCGTGGCGAAACTATTGTGCACATGATGAATGATAAAGGTTTTATGCTGGGCACAGGCTCTGCATGTAATTCTAAAGACAAAACAAACAGAGTCCTTTCTGAAACAAAACTTAATCAAAAATTTGCCTTGGGTGCGGTGAGAATAAGTTTTGACCAAGAAACCACTCAAGATGACGCAATCAATATGGTAGATAACCTTATAGATTGTATTAATGAATACAGGAGTAAAATATAATGCAGGACGTAATCATTGCAAGATTTGCAGAAGTACATTTGAAGGGTAAAAATAGGGGCATTTTCATCAAATGCCTATTTGACAATCTAAAAGACAACCTAAAAGAGTTCGATTTGGACGTCAAGATGTTGTTTAATAGGTTTGTAATATCTAATTATAATGCTCGTGATGACCAAGACATTGTCCGTATAGTAAAGTACACCGCCGGCGTATCTAGCCTTAGCCATGCCAAAATGTTGCCTACAAGCCAAACAGAGATAGACAATTATGTTGCCACACTCAAACTTGATGGCACATTTAAGGTGGAAGTGAATAGAGCAGACAAGACTTTCCCTGTTCGTTCTAGCGATTATGCTGCAGATTTGGGCGAAATCGTGCTCAGAAACAACCCAAAAGCTTCTGTCCGCATGAAAAACCCAGACCAAACTCTAAAAGTAGACATTCGTGAAGATGGTGTATCTTTTATCTATTTTGAAGACATTGAAGGTGTTGGCGGTCTTCCATTAGAGCGTAAAACTAACGGACTTTTGCTACTTTCTGGTGGCATAGATAGTCCAGTGGCAGGCTTTTGTATGGGCAGAAGGGGATTAAGGCAAGATATACTACATTTTAATAGTTATCCTTACACTTCACCTTTGGCTAAGGATAAAGTGATTAAACTAGCCAAACTCGTTAAGCCTTATATCGGTGCTAGAAGAATGTATATCGTCAGTATGACCAAGATGCAAGAAGCATTTAGGAAACATTGTCAAGACGAATATGCTGTAACATTATTAAGACGTAATATGTACCGAGTGGCAGAGAGAATAAGTAATATGTATGACTACAAGGCTATTGTCACTGGCGAAAATCTTGGTCAGGTAGCATCTCAAACTCTTGAAGGACTCACCGTTTCTCAATCAGCTTTGGTTAGGACGTTGGCATTGCGTCCACTAATCTCTTTTAACAAACTTGACACCATCAAGATTGCAGAAGAGATAGGTACTTATGAGACGTCTATTCTACCTTATGAAGATTGTTGTACCGTTTTCTTGCCAAAGAAACCTGCTATCAAACCAAAAGTAGAAATTATAGATAAAGAAGAAAGTAAAATTGACCTAGAGACTCTTCTACAAGAAACACTTAATAATATAGAAATAATAGAATTGTAAAAAGTTGACAACTAATGAAGACTATAGCATTGGTGTAATATAAAAAAATTGTCTCAACAGAGAAAATAAAAAAGCACTAGAAATAGTGCTTTTTTGTTTCAATATACACACTATGTTTGTGATTTGTGTCGTAAATCTTGGCTAAAAAACGAACATAAAATAAGTTTGATTAATTTATTGAATTGGTTGACTAAATGATAATAATTTGTTAATATAAAATAGCCTATGAATTAGGTAAATATTTTTTAAGCGAGGGAAACATGAGCATAAGCAATATACACTTGCTTGGCGCAGTCCCTGTTTATGTTGTAGTTATAATTAGCATTATTGTTTTGGTTGCTGGGGCGGTGGCTGGACTATTCTTGTCCAATATCGTTCTCAAGAAAAAAGTTAGCAAAGCAAATACTGATGCTGCAAAAGTAATAGAGGCTGCTTACGCGCAAGCAAAAAATATTAAACGTGAGTCTTCTCTTGAAGCAAAGCAAGAGTTCGCCGAACTCCGTGCTTCATACGAAAGCGAAGTAAAGGCGAGAAGACAAGAGATAC
>JBKSMV010000084.1:0-3007 GCA_046881985.1 Clostridia bacterium | reverse complement strand
GCTTTGTTGAAATATGCTATGCCTAGCACACAACCAAAACTCATTGGCGCTGACGCATTAAATATCTCAAATGGATTGAATGCAAGCATCACAATTCCAGCCAATGATATTGCCGACAATGAATCGTATTCCCTACGTACAAGCGGTGCTAGTAATAATATGGTCGTCATAATCCATGCTCTACATACTGACACTGCAAAATTGCAAATGTAAGCATATATGCCTATGAGTATAAAGTTGAGTAGAAATGCCAACCATTCTTTCGCCTTTAACTTATTTAGCACAAATGCCAGTATGCTGACAACCAATCCCACGTGCAAGCCTGATACTGCAATCAAATGCGCCGCACCACTAGCAGAGAATGACTCACGAATACCTATTGGAAACTCTAACTTATCTCCAAACAATGCCGAATATGCCAGACTGGCATTTTGACTGCCCATGCCACCAAAGATTCTATCTTTGATAACATTACGCACCTTGTCTGCAAAAGTGTAATGTGTACCTTTTAGAGTGACGTCACTCATATTTACTGAGCAACTATATTTAGTATTGTATGCCAATACAGAACTATCAAAGTCGTTATTGTCTGTTTTGAGAGTCTGTGTACGTAAAGTGGTATTGAATGCTATAATATCGCCTATGTCACCATTGTCAAAGATTCCGCTATAGTCGGTGAAACTGACTTTGATAGTATAGCCAGGCTCTTTACCATCAATCTGCACACTATCTAGCAAGACATTCTTTATTGAGCCGTTTATATATGTTTCTCTAGATACTCTGCCGACTACTGACACTTCAGTATTGTTGTAGTCATAGTCTGCAAAGTTGGTTATAGTCAAAGTGCAATAACTGACGAATAGACAAGCCAACAGCAAACATATGACAAAACAGCCAATCTTCTTCTTCAATACCAACCACAATAAAACCGCACCAAGACACAAACCATACACTACAACAAGATAGATATTGTCAAAGAAGACATTTTTGACCAATAGCAACACAAAAATTATGCTCAAAACACAAGCACAAAGTGGTCTATAGTTAAAAATCCTTAATTTTTTATCTTTTGTTGTCATAATTTTGCAAAATTATCTTGTCTTTTTTATTTTAATGTGTTATACTAAAAATATAAAGATGCCCTTATAGTCTAGCGGTTAGGACACCGCCCTCTCACGGCGGGGACAGGAGTTCGATTCTCCTTAGGGGTACCATTTTTTTTGAAAAACACCTTATGAAAGGTGTTTTTTCGTTTTAATATTGAATACCCCAAACAACGATATGCTTTGCATCATGTCCGCAAGCTACACACTTGTCACCTTCTTTGCATTGATGCTCATCTGAAATGCAACGTGACTTTGTGCCACGAATCTCTTTCATCTTGAGTTCGCACTCGGTATCGCCACACCATGGCGCATAGATAAATCCTGGCTTAGTTTCCATGATATTTTTCACTTCTTCAAGAGTTGTGCAAGTGTATGTGAGTTCGTTGCGACGTTGCAAGGCACGATTGTATAGGTTTTGTTGAATATCTTCTAATAGTTTTGTCACTTCCAAAGCGATATCACAATCTTTCTTGACTACCACTTTTTCGCTGGTATCACGACGTGCCATGGTAATGACACCTGCTTCAATGTCTCGTTTACCTATCTCAATACGTACAGGTATACCATTGACTTCATGCTCTGCAAACTTAAATCCTGGAGATTTTTGGCTATCATCTACGAACGCTGTGATGCCTTTGGCCTTTAGGTCTACCATTATCTTTTCGGCATTGAGCGCCACTTCACTATCTGTGCCAATAGGTACAATCGCTACCTGTCTTGGAGCGATTCTTGGTGGCAAAACTAGGCCGTTTTCGTCACTATGCACCATGATAAGTGCGCCTATCATACGAGTTGTCACACCCCAAGATGTTTGGTATACATATTCCCATTCGTTATTTTTGTTTAGGAACTTGACATCATATGCTTTGGCGAACTTTTGTCCAAAGTAGTGACTAGTACCGCTTTGCAAAGCCACGCCATTGTGCATGAGTGCTTCGATAGTATAAGTAAACTCTGCACCTGCGAACTTCTCTTTCTCTGTCTTGAGTCCTGTGATGACCGGTATAGCAAGATAGTCTTCAAAGAATGACTTGTAAACGCCAAGCATTTGAAGAGTCTCTTCCTTGGCTTCTACTTCTGTCTCGTGAATGGTGTGTCCTTCTTGCCACAAAAACTCTCTAGTACGCAAGAATGGACGAGTTTCCTTTTCCCAACGCACAACGTTTACCCATTGATTGTACAATTTTGGTAGGTCACGATATGACTTAACTTTATCCTTGTAATAGTCGCAGAATAGTGTCTCACTAGTAGGACGTATAGCCATTCTTTCTTCTAGTTTACCGCTACCACCATGAGTGACCCATGCACACTCTGGAGCGAAACCTTCGATAAGTTCGCCTTCCTTTTTGAGTAGGTTTTCTGGTATCAAAAGTGGCATGCATACGTTGGTGTGACCCAATTCCTTAAACTTGGAATCCAAAACAGCCTGCATCTTTTCCCAAATGGCATAACCATTCGGTTCGATGACTACAAAACCTTTAACATTGGAATATTCTGCCAGATGTGCAGCTTTTACAACGTCGGTATACCATTGTGCAAAGTCTACATCTCTTGGTGTAATTGCCTTATTTGCCACTATCCAAATCCTCCTCTTCTATTGTTCCGTCTACTTTCTTTTTGATTTCTACGACCTTACCTTTAGTTTTCTCTATCACGTCAAGGCATTCTTTAGCCAAAATCATGCCTTCTTCATACAACTTGATAGACTCATCTAGGGTAAGTTTACCTCCGTCCATAAGAGAACAAATCTCGTCTACTCTTTTTAGTTTTTCTTCAAAAGTCATATTTTACTCCTTAATTTCCAAAATCCTTGCCTTTGCTTCGCCTTTGTACAATCTCAAGTCAATGTCGTCACCAACATTCAAGTCAGCAGTAGTTGATACACTTTTGCCGTCTTTTAA
>JBKSMV010000083.1:0-3139 GCA_046881985.1 Clostridia bacterium | reverse complement strand
AAGTGATATCTATGCTACCAAAAAACTTATCACTCTATTCGGTATGCTAGGAATAGACTTGCTCGACCATATCATTATGACAGAAGATAGTTATTTCTCATTCTGCAACAGGAAGCTGATAAGCAAATATGCTAGTCAAGCCTACAATATAGTCGAAACCTTCGCCAAGTCTTCTGTAGAAGAAGTCAAACAAGACGTCAGCTATGATTGTCAAGTAGGTGACGAGTTTGACGAAGCCGATGCACTACCTGACTAAAACTTAAGTCCATACTTTGTATGGATTTTTTATTGTCAAAGCGACAACCATGGTGTATAATCAAGTCATGAAAGATATGGAATTATTAGCACCAGCAGGCGACTTGCAGAGTTTTTACTCTGCTATAAATAATGGTGCTGATGCGGTGTATTTGGGCTTGCAGAGTTTCAATGCTCGTGATAAGGCCGCCAATTTCACCACAGACAATATTCGAGAGATAGTAAAATATGCTCACACTTACGGTGTCAAAGTCTATCTCACTCTCAATACTCTTGTAGGTGATGATGAGTTTGACGACCTATTGGATAATGTACGTATCTGTGTAGAAGCCAAAGTTGATGCTTACATTATTCAAGACTTGGGTGTGGCTAGTGTGTTGAAGCAGGCTTTCCCAAATATCACCCTTCATGCTAGTACCCAAATGGGCATACACAACCTTGACGGCGCACTCATGGCAGAGAACATGGGCTTTAGCCGTGTGGTATTGAGTCGAGAAACTAGTGCCAAAGATATAGAACTTATACACAACAACACTGGCTTGGAGATAGAATATTTTGTTCAAGGCGCATTGTGTGTAGCATTTTCTGGGGCTTGCTATCTCAGTAGCCTAGAGCATAATGAAAGTGGCAATAGGGGTCGCTGTCTACAACTCTGCAGACTACCTTACACCGCCACACTTGGCGACAAAACCAAGACTGGTTATCTGCTCTCTACTGCTGACCTATCTCTTATAGACAAACTAGACTATCTACACTCTCTTGGTGTCACTAGCCTAAAGATAGAAGGCAGAATGCGACGACCTGCCTATGTGGCTGGTGCTGTAAGAGAATATCGTCGTGCTTTGGACGGAATGAGCGCTGACAAAGGCGTACTGCAAAAACTCTTTTATCGTGGCAAATACAATGATGGACTATATCTCAACCAATCACACTCTAGAGATATCATTCAAGACAAATATCACAACCATATAGGCGTATTTATTGGCAAGGTTTTGTCTTCTGTCGCCTTTAAGGATTTGTACAAAATCAGCATTCTATCTAACCAACACACCATTCGCACAGGCGACGGACTGAAGTTCGTGTCAGGCAATAATGAACTATCTATGGGTGTAGGCAATGTGCAACAAAATGGCAATGTTTACATAGTATATTCCAAAGTCTGCCCAGACAAAAATGCCGAAGTATATCTCACTCTGGACAGCGCCCTAGAAGAAGACTTGTCTAACACAAGTCGCAAGATAGACATTACCGCTAGTCTAGTGGCACTAGAGAATGAATATCCACAACTCACGCTCAAATGTGGACAACTCTCTGTCGTCGCCAGTCTACCTACCCCTTGTCAAGTCGCCAAGACTCAAGCCATAACCAAAACAGACGTCGAATCAACTCTCGCCAAGACCAAAGACACCCCTTTTGTTGTGCGAGAAATAAGTTGTAAACTAGGCAACGTTTTCCTAGCCAAATCACAACTCAACCAACTGCGACGTGATGCTATTGACTTGTTGACACAAGAGATTCTCTACCAAAATGAGTTGGACAATCTAACGACTATCAACCCAGACTTTATATTAGACATTCCTACTCTTATAGACTGCCAACACTCATACATAGTGGTCAGCGAAAATGACCTACACCATATCTACACTGACATTTATGCAGACTATCGTGTAGTGCTAGCACCTAGAGATTGGCAAATTAACGTTGTGCAAAACGTTTTGGACAAGGTTTTGGCTAGTGGAAGAGACAAACTATATCTCTGCTTGCCTAACGTCATGACAGCCAGTGATATCGCCGTCTTGGACAATATATTAGATAGTTTTGACCCTAACTGCATTGGGCTAGTAGCCAACAATATCTATGCACTCAACTATGCTACCCAATACGAAGTGGTGGGCGGTTATGGTTTGAATGTGGCCAATAGTTTTACGGCAAAATATCTGCAGAGCCTTGGCGTTGTGGATTATTGTGCTAGCATTGAAAATATGTTTGACGTCAAAGGCTTGTCATATGTGGGCAATCCTAGTGTAATGATAGTCAAGCATTGTCCTTACAAGACAATACATGACAACCAGCATTGTGCAGATTGCCGATACAATGCCGACATACCTTTCACTCTCACCATGCAGTCAGGCAAGACACTCAAGGTTCGCCGTGTAAGACTAGCCGACTGCAGTTTTGAACTCATTTCTACCACCCCAACACAACCAAAAAATAATCACACAATGCGTGACTTGAGAGAGTGATTTTCGTTATATAAAAAAGAGTTGATATAAACTAGTCAACTCTTTTTATATTGTTAGTCCTTAAAATAACCAATATTTGATGATTGTTGTGCATTAAATGAGAAATTACATATAGATGCGACAAGCGGATAAATACCAAATGTAATCGTGCTTAAAAAGAAATATGCGCAAGTTCTTGATTTCCACCCTTGAGGTTTTAATTCAGTATGATTGATAATAAAGCTACCAATAAAGCCTAAAAAGAAAGTTAAAGCGAATCTTGCAAAGTTTTTACCATCGTTTGAACTTATCATAGGCTCTTTTTTTATTCTACAACCACAATGCACACAAATCTCTGCCTCATCTTTTACTTCTTTGCCACAATGTGAACAAAATGCCATGAAAATATTTTCCTCCTTTGTTAGTTTTAATAATTTAATTATATTCTTACAATTGTAAGAAGTCAAGTATATTTCTTACATTTGTGAGAAAATATATACATATGGAGTGTCAAAACAAATTTAAAGAAAATCTTAAAGAGCTACGACAGGAAAAGAAGTTAGGACAAGTAGAGTTGGCAAAAGCCATTGGCGTAAGTAAAGGCGTTATAAGCCTATGGGAAAACGGACTTAGAGAACCTAATATGTATTCTTTAATTATTC
>JBKSMV010000082.1:0-19147 GCA_046881985.1 Clostridia bacterium | reverse complement strand
TATTAATTTATTAAATAAATATTAATTTTTCAAAAAATAATATAAAAAAACTAAAAAAGCACTAATATTTAGTGCTTTTTGATTTATTTTTTGTTCATACAGCAGTTTTTATACTTTTTGCCACTACCGCATGGGCATGGGTCGTTGCGGTTGGCTGTCTTGTCTGCATGGTATGCGCCTTGTACTCCATTGGTCGCAGGTTGTACTGGATTGTTGAGTACGGCAGACTGACCAGTCTTTTCTATTCTCGCTTCGATACGAGCATTGAATAGAGCTACGGCAGTATATTCACGTATACGTTCAATCATCTCGTCGAACATATTGAATGAGTCAGACTTGTAGATAACGAGTGGGTCTTTTTGACCATACTTTTGAGTGAAGATTTCGTTGCGAAGAGTATTCATAGCGTCGATGTGGTCCATCCAGAAGCGGTCTACCACTCTTAGTAGGAAGGCACGCTCCAAGATAGAGTAGTCGAAACCAATCTTTCTACACTCTTCAATCTTCTTTTCGTAGTTTGCAAGTACGGAGTCATAAACCTTACGGCTAGCGCTGGCTTCGTCACAATTCTCTACAAACTCGCTGGTCACAAGATTGGTGCCACGTGGAAGTAGTCTTGTTTCAAGAGTGGAGTTGATTTTGTCCAAATCCCATTCGTAGAAAGGAATATTGTCGTCAATGGCTTGTGCGCATTGGCTGTAAGTGAAGTCTTTGAGCATTTCCACAATCTGTGAGTGTACGTCTTCGCCGTTGAGCACTTTATTACGTTCTGCATAGATAATGGTACGTTGTTTGTTAAGTACGTCGTCGTATTCAAGGATAGAGCTACGATGTGAGAAATAGAATTGCTCTGTTCTCTTTTGTGCAGTCTCGAAGAACTTGGTGAGCATCTTGGCTTGGATAGGAATGTCTTCGCTACCCTTAAACACTATTCTAAACCAATTCTTGAGTCGGTCTTCACCGAATCTTTGTGGTAGGTCGTCGTCTAGTGAAATGAAGAATACTGTGCTACCTGGGTCACCTTGACGTCCTGCACGACCACGAAGCTGGTTGTCGATACGTCTGCTCTCGTGACGTTCTGTGCCTAGAATATGCAAGCCACCCAATGCCAAAACTTGTTCTTTTTCAGCATCAGTGATAACCTTGTTTTCTGCTACGAGTTTGTCAAACTCTGCCTTGACAGCCTTTTCTTCATCGTTTAGGTCAATGTCTATAGTATTGATTTTGTCTAGTAGGTCTTGATCATAACCTTTTAGGCGCATTTGCTCCATAGTTAGCACTTCTGGATTACCGCCCAACTTGATGTCTGTACCACGTCCTGCCATGTTGGTAGCAATAGTGACAGCTTTGTATCGTCCAGCTTGAGCAACGATGGCACTTTCTTGTGCATGGTTTTTGGCATTCAACACTTTGTGTGGTATGCCTTTGTGCTTGAGTAATTGGCTTATCTCTTCACTGCGGTCAATGGTCACTGTGCCGACAAGGATTGGTTGTCCCTTTTCGTACTTGGTGGCGATTTCTTCCACAATGGCATTGAGTTTGGCTTGGTGATTGAAGAATATCATGTCCTGCTCGTCAATACGTTGCACTGGACGATTGGTAGGTATAGTCACAACGTCTAGGTTGTAGATTTTGTTAAACTCCAATTCTTCAGTCTTGGCAGTACCTGTCATACCGCTCATTTTGTTGTATAGTTTGAAATAGTTTTGGAAGGTGATAGTAGCGAGAGTTTTGTTCTCTTCCTTAATCTGTACACCTTCTTTGGCTTCGATAGCTTGGTGTAGTCCGTCACTAAATCTTCTGCCTGGCATTAGACGACCGGTAAACTCGTCGACAATCAAAATCTCGTCATCTTGGACAATGTATTGACTATCACGCTTCATGATAACGTGTGCCTTTAGAGCATTGTTGATGTGGTGGTTGATTTCTAGAGATGTAATGTCGCCTAGGTTGGCTACTTTGAAATATTTTTCAGCCTTGTCAACACCGCTTTCGAGTAGGCGAACTATTTTCAACTTCTCGTCCACTTCGTAGTCGTCAGTATTGAGTGTGCGGAAGAACTTGTCTGCACGAGTGTACAACTCGCTAGAGCCAGTATTACCGCCAGAGATAATGAGCGGTGTACGTGCTTCGTCGATAAGAATGCTGTCCACTTCGTCCACAATACAGAAGTTGTGTCCACGTTGTACGACACGTTCTTTGGTGGTAGCCATGTTGTCACGTAGGTAGTCGAAGCCTAGTTCGTTGTTGGTACAATAAGTGATGTCGCAGTTGTAGGCTTCTTTCTTTTGTTCAAAACTTTGACTGCCCAAAATGACACCCACACTTAGTCCAAGATAGTTGAATACCTTGCCCATAGTCTTGGCTTGAGTTGATGACAAAAACTCGTTGACGGTCACGACGTGCACGCCCTTGCCTGATAGGGCATTTAGGTATGCTGGCATAGTAGCACAAAGTGTCTTACCTTCACCAGTTCTCATCTCTGAGATACGGCCTTGGTGCAAGCATATACCACCTACCACTTGTACATAGTAAGGTTTCTCGCCCAACACTCGCCATGCGGCTTCTCTAACCAGTGCGAATGCGTGTGGCAAAATATCGTCCAGAGTTTCGCCATTGGCTAATCTCTCTTTTAGCACTAGAGTATAGCCACGCAACTCTTCTTCATTTTTGATTTTGAACTCTTCGTCCAGAGCCATAACCTTGTCGGCTATTTTGTATAGTTTTTTCAAGTTTCTCGTATTATCTGATGCAAAAATACACATAAGTTTCTCCTAGATGTCACAATTATACATTATTCTTGACAAAAAGTAAAACAAATGTGTATTTTTATATCAATAATATTAAGTTTTTGTGTTAGATTTCGGCATAAATTGCATTTTTGTACAAGGTGTTGAGTATAAATATCTTTCTCAACATATCTTTGGCTAGAGTCTTGAATACGCCAAGGTTGTCACTATTGCAATTAGGTTGCTCGTCAAAGTTGACAAGGTCGAGTGTAAAGTAGTCTGTGCTAGCCACACCGCCTGTATATGAGAAGTTGACTCTAGGTACGTTGACGCCATTGGTGTAGTTGTAGACAGAGTCGCCTAGATACAAGTTTTCGTTGTAGAGCGGTACACCAAGAATGTCCATAACGGTAGGTAGCATATCGTTGGTAGATACTAGACTAGTGATGTCACTCAAGGTGTGAGTGCTATTTGCACTAGATTTGATAATCCATGGTATAGTATTTACCCAATAGTTGCCATAGTCGTTGATAACCACGTCTTTCATGGCATAGGTGAGATTGTGATAATAGGCATTGTGGTCGCCGAATACTATGATAGCTGTGTCGTCGTATATGCCTTTGGTTTTTAGTGATGAGATAATCTCGCCTAAAGCATTGTCAAAGCCGACAACACTAGCAAGATAGTTGGCAAGGTGATTGTACATTTCTGTACCAAGACCTTGGCGTTTGTTGACTAAATAGTTGTAGTGAGCGCTAGCACGAACACGTTCGATATTCTCTCTCTGGTCAAGATTGGTGTCGCTGTTGTTGTAGTTGCCGTGCATACCAACTGTGGTGTAGAAAGTGAAGAATGGGTCAGTAGTGCTAGGTATGATATGGTCAATGTGAGTGTTGACGAAATCTACTTCTCTTCTCCAGTCAAAGAATCCATAGTCTTCGTACTCTTCGTCTGCGAAATATTGGTTTTGGAAGCCGATATTTTTGATGACGTGTTCACGATTGTAAAATCCGCTAGTATAACTATGCAAGTAAGTAGTGATATAACCTTGCTCGTTGAGTAGTTCTGGTAGTCCAAAGCCAAATGAATCTAAACTAGTGTCATAATTTTCGCCAGCCACGTTTTGTAGGTTGGTCATGATTGGATAACTGCCAAGTAGTGATACGTCTTCACTAATATTGGTCTTGTTTTTTGAGTAATAAGTGAGAATAGTGTTGCTGTCCACATTGTCTAACACAAGATCGTCATATGTGGCAAGAGTGCTAGTGTCGTCACTATCAAAGTCGTAGTCCGCTCTGGCACTAGTGCTGTCCGTCACGTTCATTATGCTCCACAGGTTTGGTGTTAGTTCGTTGCTGAGAGCATATGTGTCTAGACTCTCTGTCATGATGACTATGATATTTTGGTCGTTGTCGGTGACTGATTGTGTCATTGCCTGGTCTTTGGTGCTTCTAAAGGTGGAGAGCGCCAAGGTCTGCAAGGCATCTTCGTATCTCGCATCGCCAAACCATGCCAAAGCAACATTGTTGGCATAGAAACCGAATGTGCCTAGTGTCTGAATAGATTTACGTTTTAAGAGTGTGCTGTCTAGTAGGAAAGTGTCACTCTCGATATAGTCGGCAGCAGTAATATCACTCATAGCATAAAGGTATTCTTTTTGTGCTTTGTATATAGCGAAAGAGCCGATTTGAGTGCAGAGCATGAGCCCAACTAGTATAAATGCGAAGTGACGATTTCTGTTTGGTGCGATATTACGCACTTTGAGATAAACTAGCGTAGCACCGAATATGTCTACTATAAGTATGCCAATGCCTGCTAGCATAATCCAAATGCTAAGGAAGTCATTACTCATAGCATTCTTGGCTGCAGTGATAAGCATGAGCATCTCTAGTGAAAGTATGTCACCGAACTGAATGAGTAGGGTATAATTGACATAACTCAATACCAATTGCACAGTAAGAAGAATGCTGGCGACTATGAGTTGAGTAAGGTTGTTGCGACATATCAGCACAATAGATGCAAATATCATCATTATACTCAAGTCAAAGATAAAATATTTGGGCAAAAAACCTAATCCCAACACTAAAAATGATATAATCTCAAATAAAATGGCACTGCAAAAATAATATGCAGGTATAGCAAAATACTTTTTCATAACTTCATTATAGATTTTATCTTACATTTAGTCAATATTTAGATAGACAAAAATCGCAAAATATTGTATTATTTAGCCATAAGAGGTTATTATGTTGTTTGGTTTCGGACGTAAAAAAGATGTATCATTTAGTGACGACGAACTAGTCGGCAGTTTTATTCCCAAAAAACCACTCAAAGTGGGACATAACTTAAAAGTGCCTGAAGGTAGAGTGTGCTATCTGTGTTATCGTGATACGGTGTATTATTCTTTACCAGCGGGCGACTATGCGCTCAACTATGACTCTGTGCCAAAACTTTTGCAACGACAGGAAAAAAGCTCAATCTTCTCATCGAAGAAAGACAAAAAAGTCGCCAAGTTCACCGCAGATATGTATTTTGTCAAAGACAAAGAAAGTGGTCGCATGGAGTTTAGTTTCAATTGGAAGAAGTTTGTCTTTGACGACAAGTCCAAGGACAAGTTGGACGTAAATATGGTGCTATATTGGGAACTAACTGACCACAGAGCCTTCCTAGATGCACTACTTAGCGAAGTGGCTATCATCGAGCCAACTCAAGCCAAGCGTATGCTGACACTCTGGCTCAAAGATGACTGCAAAGAGTATATCTATCTCAATCCGTTGAGAAATATGACAGCCAACTATGACGAGAAATATGTCGCCGAGTTTGTCAAATATCTCAACAAGGAATACAAGCCTATCGGCATCAATATTACTGGCATTGAGTTGTCTATGGGTGGCAAGCGAGCCTTTGAGCCAAAGACGATAGAGTTGCCAAGCATCAATGACATTCAAGCCCAAAATCCAAACCTAAGAGCAGAGAACTTGCCAAGGGTGGCGGACAGGCAGGTAGATATATCGCAAGGTAATACTGCAGTGGCGACCGAGCCAAGACAAAATATACAAGATAGTCAAAAGCGTTTCTGCCCAAGATGTCAAACAGAGATTGTGGGCGGAGCGGTGTATTGCCACAAATGTGGAATGAAAGTATAAGGAGATATTATGAAAAAGAAAGTAGTTTTTACCAAGGACAGCACACTAGGTGAAGTGATGGCCAACTGCAAAAAGGCGGAAGAAATACTTACAGGTTTTGGTATGCATTGTTTCTATTGCCCAATGAGTCAGCAAGAGACTCTAGAAGAAGCCAGCGAAGTGCATGGCATTGACCTAGACTTACTACTAGAAATGTTGAATAAATCAAAATAAAAAAAAGTGACTAATCAGTCACTTCTTTTTTTATTTCTTTTTCTTGGATTTGCTACTCAACTTGTCTAGGTCTTTACTCAAGTATTTGATGCCATATTGAATAGTAGATTGGTCAGCAGTTGACTTGTTGCCTAGTGCTGTGCTGGACAAGATGTCTAGTTGTGAGATGATGCTGTCGAGGAGTTTTTGGTTCTCTTCGTTTTCTTGTCTTTTCTTGTTGAGTTCTGCAGTGTTAAATCCAAGGTCAATCTCGTTTTCTAGTGCTGCTCTTTGAGCGTCTAGTTCTCTGCTCTCTTCCAAGATTTTGGCGCTGAGTGCTTGAAGTTGTTGGTCTACGGATTGACTCTTTTTAGGGCGACCACGTTTGCCTGTGCCAGTTGACTTTACTTCTGTAGTTTCCTTCTTTGGACGACCACGTTTTGCTGTGGTGGTCTTTGGAGTAGAAGCTGTAGAGTCGTCTTTTCTAGGTCTACCACGTTTAGCGGTAGTAGTCTTTGGCTCGGTATCATCTTTTTTTGGTCTACCACGTTTGCTTGTAGTAGCAGGTTTTACGTCAGTAGTTTCTTTCTTTGGTCTGCCACGAGTCTTTTTGTCTTGTGCAGGTGCAGTTGAGTCTTTCTTTGGACGACCACGTTTTGCAGATGCTACTGGAGTGGTGGTCTTTGGCTCGGTGTCTTCCTTTCTAGGACGACCACGTTTGCCTGTAGATACCTTTTCTGGCTTGCCTTGGTCTTCAATATTTACTTCCTTTTTAGGTCTGCCACGTGGTTTTGGCGTGCTGTAGACAATCTTCTTTTCCTTTCTAGGACGACCACGTTTGCCAGCTGGTTTTGGTGTGTCTTCCTTTTGAGTAGGGATTTCGTCTACAATGTCAGGCTCAACGATGTCATCTTCGTCATCTTCTACCATTTCTAGTACAGGGGAGCTGTCAGTAGGCTTTTCGTCATTATCGCCAAATCCTAGGCTGTCCGCATAGTCAAGGCTAGCGAAGATGTCGTTGGTGTCGAGTGGCTCTTCTTTAGTCTCTGCCAAGATGTCGTCTGTTTGATTATTCGCCAAGATGTCGTCCATTAGATTGCGTTTTGGCATCAAAATGTCGTCATCGTCAGTTGGCTTGGTTGGAACAATAGTTGCTACTGGCTCTGTGATAGTAGGCTCTTCAACTGCTTTGTTGCGGTTTAGGAATGCTGCACGGAGTTCTTCGGTAGCAAGGTCGGTAGCACGTTCACTGGTGTTGCCAGAAAGTGCTTCTTGTTTGTGCTTTTTGATATCTTTGACCTTTTGCTTGATGTCGTCACGAGCATCGTCTTGTGGCTCGCTGAATAGGTCTTCTAGTATGCCGGCATTTTTATCGTTGTCTGGTAGGTCATTGGCAATAGAGTCGTCATTTGTAGGTAGGTCAAAAAGTGGTTCATCTTTTTGGTCTTCTGCGAATAATAGGTCATCAACCTTGTTGCGAGATTGTTCGATAGGTTTGATATCTTCTGCGAAAGCGACAGGTTTGATTTCATCTTGAATATCATTCTTTAGTTCGTCATCAATGCTCTTGGCAGGGGTGATTTCGCTAGCAATATCGTCCATAATAGGTGCAGGAGCGATATCGTCTTCTAGCATGATAGGTGACTTGGCTGGCATAATGTCATCATCATCACGGTCACGCTTGTTCTTTTTCTTGTTTTTAGAGAATGCGGAAGTCTTTTGAAGTGATTCTATCTCTTCGTTTTTCTCTCTCAACATTTGACTATACTCTACATTACGCTTTTCTAGACGTTCTGTTTGAGTGTGGTATTGGTCGTATAAGCGTTCGAGTTCACGCTCTTTTTCTGCAAGACGTTCTTCCGCTTGGATACGAGCGGTGTCAATGTTTTGCATACGTTTTTGTTGTTGCTTGTTGACTGCGTCTTCTACCTTGTCGTAGACTTTCTTGCTGTATGAGTCAAACTCGCTCATCATAGAGTCTTCTAGTATGACACGTAGTTTGTCTATCTCTTGGTGCTTATTTTCGATATCTTGTTGTAGTACGAGTATGTTTTGTCTGTTTTCGTCACTCTTGCCGTCAAACTCTTTTTCCAGCATTTGTTGACGATTGATTTCGTCACTATATTGCTTTTTGATATAGTTGGCTTCGATATTACTTGCTGCTTGGTCGAGTTGAGTTTTTAGTCTTTCAACGTTTTCCTTGCTGGCTTGCATTTTACGTTGGTATTCTTTGGTGTATTCCTTAAACTTGCCTTGAATACTATTGATTTCATTTTCGCTCTTTTCTATCTCTTGCATAAAGCGGTTGCGTTCGGAGAGATATCTCTCGGCTTCATGCATGGCTCTGTCTAGCACTAGACTTGGCTCTAGGCCGGCTTTGTCAAAGTTGTATTTCTCATGTTCAACGTTTTTCTCACGAGCTTTTTCCAACTCTTGCTGTTCTACTTGGGCACGTTTTTCAAGGTATTCGAAAAGTACAGGTATGCCTTGACGAATCTCACGTTTGCTAAACAATACTTCATAGTCGACATAGTCAGGTAGGGTTTGAGTGGCTTTGTCAATGTTTTTCTCAAAATATTGAAAGTTTTGGAAAAGGTCGGAAGTGATAGCACTGAGTCTAGCAGAGATAATCACGTACGATACATAATACAATACACCCAATACCAAAGGTAGAAGTAGCACGTATTTAGCGAACTTGCTAAGGTCGGTAATGATACCACCATTGGCGAATATTGCCAATATACTTACAATCGCAATCACTACACCAGCCAAAATGCTATTGTTGGCGAGAGTGTGCTTGTATGAAGTGGACTTCATAGGATTCTCTACACAATTCTTAAATGACATATAGTGACTAGGCTTGCCTTCACGATATAGCATAAATTGTTGCCATTGAATGCGTAGTGAGTTAGGCACTTTCTTCATCTTGTCATTGAAGGCGACAAGGTTGTCGTCCGTAATCTTAGGATTGTTGACAAGGAAATTGTTGAGAGAGTCTATTGCTCTCACCATACGCAATTCAAAAGAGTTGCGCACTTGGATAGCTAGTACGATGATAAGTAATACCATTACTCCCAGACTAGCATACATCAATATGTCGAAAGAGATATAACTACCGACAGTATTGAAGAAATTGATTATATGGTCAAATACTGAAGCCAATAATTTCATTTTTCACCTCGTAAAAATAATTATTTATGATAATAGTATAACACACAAAAATATTTATTACTATTATTTTTAGCACATTTTTCAAATATTTTTTAATATTTTTTTATTTTATTTATTTGACAAAAGTTTAATTTTTTGCTTACGCTTGCTAGAAGATATGGATTTTGTAGCATATTTTCAAAAATATTTATTAAATGTATAAAAAATGTTTTGATAAAAAAAATATTTAATATATAATAAATATGAAAAATAACATAATATTTTCATATTAAATCCAACAAAATATATAAAAGGTGAAAAAATGTTGAGAATGTCCCCAGAAGAAGTGCAGAAAAAAATCCGCCAATACAACCTAAATGAAGTGCGCAATAAGAAACGTTTTGAGATGTTTGACAAAAACACTCTCAAAAAAGTGCTCGAACTCAACGCTTTCTTTGATAGGTATGTCATTCAGTACGAAGATAGTTATGGCCGTAGTTATGTTTACTACGACACTCCGGGCAAAGATTTGGAAATCTCGGGCATCTCTATCTTCAAGCAGATTAGGGGTGGCAAGTGTGAACTCTTTATCGCTCGTAGTTCGGTAGAAGGACAGAGTAAAATACTTGAACGTCTAAATGGGCGTAAATATTCTACTCCTATCGGCATCAATGAGTCACCTTTGAAAAAAATGGAGTTTTTGGTAGCACACTTCAAAGATATGTTTGCCTATTCTGTAGAGTTTGACCCAGAATATCTGCTTCGCAAACTCAAAGTGGCATACACTATCGACACCAAAACTACTGAATACAAACTTTTCAATGGTGTGGGACTAAAAGTGCGCTTCGCCTTTGACCATGACGACTATTATAATAGTTATACTGGCAGAAAGAATACTGCTGAATTGCTAACACTCTACCAATTGTCTAACGAATCCACCGACGAAGCCTTCTTTGACGTAGTATCCAAGTTGGAAAGATATTGTAAAGAGCTCTCACCAGCAGCCGACCACAAGACCACCATACTCTATGCCAAGACAAAAGAATTGCCAAAAGTGGACAAAAAAGAGCAACAACGACTCAAAAAACTAGAAAAAAAGAAAGATATGTTTTAGTAAATAAAAAACTTTGCAAAAAACTCTTGACAATTTCGTACCCGTGTGTATAATATACGCAGATAAAAATTATTTCGCCAAAGACCACAAGTTCCTTTTGGAGTAAGCATTGTCGCTTGTGTAGGTGGGTACAAATAGGTTTCGCACAACCCTTTCGTTCCTGCCATTCGGCACGCGGAAGGGTTTTTATTTAATCTACAAGGAGGAAACCTAAGTGTCAGCAAATATTGAAATCAAGAAACAGATTGTGGAAGAGATTAAAGAGAAAATTGCTAAGGCAAAATCTATCGTTTTGGTCAACAACAATGGTCTAAACGTGGCTCAAGACACAGAACTTCGTGCTGCTGCTCGTAAGGAAAATGTTGAGTACAAAGTCTACAAAAACAGACTTATGAATCGTGCATTTACAGAGAGTGGTATCACTGGTTTGGAAAGTTTCTTCGAAGGCACAACTGCTATCGCATTTGGCTACGAAGACGAGACTGGCGCACCAAGAGTTGTCAACGACTTCGCTAAGAAAACTCAAAAGTTGGAAATCAAAGCCGGTGTAAACAATGGTGTCGTTGCAGACAAAGCTGAGATGATTAAACTTGCATCTATTCCATCAAAAGAGGTACTCATTGCAACACTTTTGCGTACTCTCAACAACCCTGTTGCATCACTTGCAAGGGCTCTCGATGCTATCGCATCAAAGAATTAAGTGTTGAAATAAAAAGGAGAAAATTAAAATGGCAAAGATTAATGATATCGTAGAAGAAATCAAAACTCTATCATTGGTAGAAGTTGCAGATTTGGTTAAATTGCTCGAAGAAGAGTTTGGTGTTAGCGCTGCTGCTCCAGTTGCAGTTGTTGCTGGTGCTGCTGCAGGCGCTGCTGCAGAAGAAAAGAGCGAATTCACAGTTAAGTTGAAAGATGTTGGCGCTAACAAGATTGCAGTTATTAAAGTTGTGCGTGAAGTGACTGGTCTTGGTCTTGCTGAAGCTAAAGCTTTGGTTGACGGCGCTCCTGCTACAGTTAAGGAGAACGTTGCTACTGCTGATGCAAAAGCTATGGAAGAAAAGTTCAAAGAAGCTGGCGCAACAGTTGAATTGGTTTAATTCTTGTAGAGTAATTGAAAAAAGCTCCCATTTGGGAGTTTTTTTGTTAAAAATCACATATTCTGTTTGACTATTATTTTTAGTTTTTATAAAATAGACATACAAGGATAAAAACGAAAGATAATGAGAAAAGCAAATAGGAGACTTTTTAATATCGCATTTCTATGGTTTGCATTCGTGACTCTTACTCTTTGTTTGGCTATGACATTCGCTTTTTTGACTCATACCAGTTCGGTTAGCGGTAGTTCCAAGTTGGGCAATCTGTCTGTCGCAGTAAAGGTTAATGGTACGGCATACACTCAAGGCAATAGTTATAGCAATGCGGTATTCAATACCGATACCGCAATGCCGGGAGATAACTTAACTGGTCCATTGTCGTTGGTGCCAACGTTCAGTTTGGCTGACGGTAATGGTATATATGCACGCATCAAAGTGACTAGTACTATTACACCTTCTAATGCTGCAACATTGACTATTAACAATAACTCTAATTGGACTCTCAATCTTTCTGGACACGAAACAGGTTATTACTATTACACAGGCGGGACTTCCGCACTCAAGGCGATTACCACTAGCGGTAGCGAAGTAGCATTCTCTACAGGCATAGTGGTACCAGCATCCGTCACCAATCAATCAACCAAAATACAACTAGCTGTCACAGCCGAGACAACTCAAGTGGGTTATCAAGAGAGTAGTTTGGTATGGAAAAATACAAACAACTTATTTATCAATGGTGATGGTAGTTTTGGTGACAATACCAACTGGACAGAGTTGACATATAGTACAGATAATTCGAGTCCATCAGGAACAGCATTTTCATATAGTTTAGCAGGCAATATTAATAAACATATTTCTACAGGAAATTACGTAGAAGTAGACATTGCTAAATCTTATAACTTATCTGTATATGCTAAAGATAGTACAGGAGTAGATAAGTATTATTTTGGACTTGTAGCATGTGATGCAGATAAGAAAACAATTAAACCAAGGAATACAACGTGGATAGAAGGAAGTACAACCAAGTTGGCTAGAGACGTTAAAAATGGAGATACTGTAATCTATCTAGAAGATGTGTCTGGATTTGTTAACCATCAATATTATTATCGTATGGGATTTATTATCTGGGACTACAAAGATAGTACTGGCTACCAATATCCAAAAGAAACATATTCGCAAAACGTCTATTTTGGTAGTAGTAGTTTATTCTTGTTTAACTATGAAGATATAGATTTTGCCAACAATTGCATCAATCTCAACTATGCATGGAATGGTGGGACTCATACTGCAGGTGCAGATATATCTCAAAGTAACGATGGTTCAACGTACATGTATTGTTTATTAAGTAATAAACCTATGACAACTTCATGGAAACAATATTCTGCAACTATATCTGGATACCAAATCAATTCTATAAAAGATACCCAGTTTAGACAGGGAACTAAGTATGTTCGACTATTGATAAATCGTATTGTTAACAACTCTACTGATATTATTACTACAAGCCTTACAAACATATCTATAAAAGAAGTATAAAAAAAGGGCACTAATTATAGTGTCTTTTTTGTTTAATATTTTCTACTTTCCTGTGCTACCAAATCCACCAGTACGTGTGCCAGTGGCTTGGTCGTCATCGGTGATTAAATATTTAATAAATATGCCTTGACCTATCTTGTCATTCTGCTTTATCTCAAAAGGAGTGTCATTGTTGTTTTGTAGCAGGAAACCAAAGTTGCCGTCATTGGTTGGGTTGCCATAGAAGTCGGCATCGATAATGCCTACACCATTAGCCAAGCTTACTCCTTTTTTGCCAAAACTTGAGCGATTGCACAGCATGAGAAACTCGTCCGGCTCGCATATGAATTTCATATTGGTAAAGATACATACTTTCTCATGTGGTGGAATGACTATATCTGCAGGGCTAAAAAAGTCATAACCAGCAGATTTTGCAGTGCTACGTACTGGCATTGGGGTAGTGTAATTGTTGTACTCTGTCGCCCAATCGGCAACTCTTTCAAATCTTCTCATATCATTTTCTCCGCATTTATTGTACCAAAAATCAAAAATATTTACAAATATTTTGCATAACCCCCATTAATTTTGTTGAAAAATGTTTTTTAATAGTATAAAATTATATCATATAGAATTGGCATCATTGTGCATTATTGACAATGGTGCTAGGTGTGGTATAATTAATTTAACGTAAGAGGTGAAGATATGGCGAATCTGGCAAACTTTTCAGATGCGGAAAAAATTGAAGTTATCAAAAACGGCATAGTGTCTATTGGCTCATTGCAAGTCAAACAACTAGAGCGCATGATAGGACTCATGGGAGAGAATGAGTTTAGACAGACTGTGTCCGACCTTGCTCATCAAGACAAACTTGACTTGCATCGCATGAAGAAGTCGGTGGTTAAGGCTTTGGCACAACATGGCATGATTAAGGTACGTGAAGCCAGAGAGTATGATGACGGCTACGAGCGTAATGCTGCGAGTGCTGAGTGGTCTGACGAAGGCACTGATATAGATATATTTGAAAACAATATGCCTGTGATATATGCTACACAAGAGAGCCTTGGTGCTACCAACAAAGAGTGGGAG
Organism: Clostridia bacterium; assembly: GCA_046881985.1. Lineage (GTDB taxonomy): Bacteria > Bacillota > Clostridia > Christensenellales > UBA1242 > HGM11372. The sequence continues at coordinate 5,121 of JBKSMV010000082.1, read as the reverse complement.
GATATTATGAAAAAGAATGCCACCACAAAAACTACTGCCAAAAATTCTACCAAGACTAAATCTTCCACCAAAAAGAGCACCAAGTCATCAACTAAAAGTGCAAAAACTGCTAGTACAGAAAGAGTGGCTGAGCCAGTACTCGAGCCAGCACCAACACCAGAAGAAGTACAAGAGCAACTTATCGAAGATGAGTCTGAAGATGTAAATGATATGACTGCTGATGTCAATGTATTTGAAGACACTGAAAGTTTAGAAGAAGCGACAAAAGAGTTTTATGGCATACCAACCAAACGTAATCTTCTTGACCAGAGCAGAATCCGTGTGCCATTCGCCACAATTCCTGATACTTTCGCCAAGAAAAAACACATCGACAACTATGACATTGACACACTAGAAAAAGCTTACCAAGTATTCTATGGCGCTGACTATGACGACTCTATTGTCAAGCCTATCATTGACGACCTTCGTCAAGCCAAAAAGGACTTGCATAGTACATCTCTTTCCAAGATGAAAAATGCTCCTAAAAACTTCCTTTGGGCAGCACGTAGATTGTCTTCACTATGCACATTTGACATCGATATTGATAGGGTCAACTTCAAGAAGATTGAGAAGTGGGCTATAGACAACAAAAAGATGGACAAATATAGAGATGATATCAAGCACTTTAGCGAACTCAAAGAACGTATCAAGCGTGAAGGTACAGGCATTCTAACTATAGAAGACAAGAAACAATTTGCCAAGTTCGTAGCAGACTACGAAACCGACTTGCACAAAGACATTGTATCCAAAGACGGCAAGTTAAAAGACTTTTACGATATGTATGCCAGCCCAATCAACACAATGGTTGGCGGACTCGCTATGGGATACCTTCTTGCCGTACCTAAAAATATCGCTTCACCACAAGGTGCGATATTACTCTGCATGAGTGTAGGCGGTGTGCCAGTTGTGGGCATTATGGCAGGTATTGCTGTAGCATCTATCGCCATAAACCTTGGCATCAAAGCACACAAGACGATTATGGACAATCGCAAAAAACGTGGCAATCATGCTGTCGCTATCAAAAAACTACACAAAGCCATGCCACGTACTCGCCGTAATACTGAAGCGGACGTAATGAATGCTCAAGACAAAAAGGCGAGAGAAGCGGTAGAGAAAAATCTCAAACAACTAAAACAAGAGCAAGCAGAACGTAAAGCCAAGAAAAAACTAGACAAAAAGAACAAAAAACTCTCAGGTTTAGAAACCGAACTTGAAGGCTTGACCAATGAGCAGATTATCAAGAAACTCAACAAAAAATACTCTACAGGCAATCGTGTATCTAAACGAGTGCTAAATCAAGCCAACAAAAATATGCTCTTTATCATAGAAAAAGCATCACTAGGCGAAGACGAAAAGTCTGCTAAATATAAGGAAAAGATTGCTAATGGTGATTTTGTAGCATTGTATCAAGAGCAAATGAAAAAAGCCCTTGCAGAAGAGCGAGAAGGCAAGCCGTTTACCGACCTAAGAAAGCAAGATATAGCAGACCAACGTAAACGTCGTCTGGAAAAAGCCAGCAAGCAGGGTATCACTCTCACTGACAAAGAAGATAGAACTCTAGATGCTGACCGCTCAAAGAAAAAGATTAAACAAAAACTCAATACTCAAGTACCGCTCACCAAAACTGGTGAAATATTGGTAGACGATATGCAAGAGAGTGCCTTAAAGCAGAAACTACTCAAGGCTAGAGATAAGCAAGAATCCAAACAGGCAGAGATAGGTGCAAAGCAAGCCAAAAAGACACTCGCACCACAGGTTAAAGAGCATATCAAAGCAGTGGCAAAGAAGCAAAATGATGATGCCAAAAAAGAGATAAAGGAAATAAAAAAATCCAAAAACAAAGCATCTGACAATGTGATTGTAAGCAAAGCCGACCAAGTAAAGACTGGTGTCGGTGCATATCTAGGCACATTCGTCAATGGCACAGGCAGACAAGGTCGCAAGGACATTGCACGTGCTCGTCTAAATGCCAAAGAAGCTACTCAAGCCAAGATAGATGCTGTAAAAGCACAAAAGAAAGAAAAGATAGCAGAAAACACTGGCGCTGACATGATAAAGACTGGTGGCAATGTGTCTAATGCGGCACATAAAGCCAAAGAAAAAACTCAAGAAGAGATAAAAGACAAATCACAACAGGCTATGCAAAAGGTAATCAATCGTGAAGCACGAAAAGTAAAACTTCTCGAAGTGCCACCAGTAGCCAAGATTAAATCATTCTTCTCTAGCACCAAGACTGCACTTGCCAACAAATCCAAGACTGCAACCAAAACAAAACTTGCCACTGCAGGCGGTAAAGCAAAATAACTAAAAGCACTTGAAATAAGTGCTTTTTTGTTATAAGTCAGCACACAAAAAACACACCCTAGCGGTGTGTTATTTTTTGAATGTTTGGATTTCTTTTTTGGCAATATCTACATATCCACAATATCCGTTTTGGAGCAGTCTATCTAGTTGGGCTCGGAAGTTCTTTTGACGAGCGAAGATTGACACGTCGTAAGATTTTTGCAACTGACGTTTATAGGCAAAAACTTCGTTGATATCTGCATCACTATATATGAGTGCAAGTTTTTGTTGTGCAACAGAAAGCAAGTTGTGTTCACTAACTAGCATGATGGTAGGTTCAAGTCCTAGACCAATGCCAACCATTGGCATATTTTCGCCTGTAAACTTGGCAGACATATTGTCATATCTACCACCGCCACCTAGCGCACCACGATAATCGTATTGCGTGCAGTAGAACTCAAACACTGTGCCGGTATAATACCCTTGACCACGAACGATAGTGATATCAAACTTGGCAGACATTGTGTCAGGCGCATTTTGATTGACGCAATCCACAATTGTACTCATATTGTGGATTAGTTCGCTATTTACGATATTGTTTAAACAAGCGATACCTTTTTCTTTGGTGTCAACGACAATGTTGACTAGATTGTTAACTTGATTTTTGTCATATTCTTTGGCGATAAGTTCGGCTTTGACTCCGTTAGCACCGATTTTGTCAAACTTGTCTAGAGTGATAGCGATACTCAAGTTTTCACTTTCAGCAAAACCGCAATAAGCGATAATCTCATTGAGTATACGTCTGTCACTAATGCGGACTTCTACATTACGTAGACCTACATTGTAGTAAGACTGCAATGCGGTCAGCATGATGTCTATCTCTGCATTGATAGTGCCGTCGCCAATGATGTCGGCGTCACATTGTGTGAATTGTCTATATCTACCACGTTGTGGGCGTTCGGCACGGAAGGCTTCGTCGCATTGAATAGATTTGAATGGGAAAGTGAGATTGTCACGATTGTTGCACCAGAATCTCACTAGCGGTACAGTTTGGTCATATTTTAGGCCTTCTGCCACAAGGTCTTTTTCACTAAGTGGTGATTTGGTTAGGTCCAACTCTGCGCCACGACGAATAGTCTTGAACATGAGTTTGGAATTGTCGCCTTCGTCACCATGGCTTAGCCAGTCAAGACTCTCTAGTATAGGCGTCTTGATGAGATTGAAACCATTGTTGGCATAGGTGGACTTGATGATAGATATCACCTTGTCACGTATCACCATTTCATTTGGCGTGTATTCTTTACAGCCACGTACTGGCTTTGTACTGATTTTCATTTTTTCTCCTACATTTTGATAATTAGAGATTTGGCTACATAGTTTTCGAGCTGGTCGATAGGTAGGCGGATTTGTTCCATGCTGTCACGTTCACGTACTGTGACAGTGCCGTCTTCTAGAGTTTGGAAGTCAACAGTCACGCAGTATGGTGTACCAACTTCGTCTTGACGGCGATATCTCTTACCGATACTACCAGTTTCGTCATATGATACATTGAATCTTTGACTGAGTGAAGCATAGATTTCTTTCGCCTTGTCGCCAAGATTTTTTTGCAATGGCAAAACTGCCACAGAGAATGGTGCGAGTGCTGGGTGGAAGTGCATTACTGTACGAGTGTCGCCACCTTCCAAAGTTTGCTCTTCGTAGGCATTGAGTAGTGTCACCAAAAGTAATCTGTTTAGACCAACACTTGGCTCGATAACATAAGGAATATATTTTTCATTAGTTACAGGGTCGGTGTATTCCATATTTTCGCCACTGCCGTTTTGGTGTGCTGTTAGGTCATAGTCAGTTCTATCTGCAATACCCCACAATTCGCCCCAACCGAATGGGAATAAGTATTCGATATCGGTGGTAGCATTGCTGTAGTGACAGAGTTCTTCTTGCTCGTGCTTGCGCATACGTAGGTGGTCTTCTTTGATACCGATGCCTTTTAGGAAACGTAGCATATAGTCTTCCCAATATGCGAACCATTCAAGGTCTGTACCAGGTTTGCAGAAGAACTCAAGTTCCATTTGTTCAAACTCACGAGTACGGAAGATAAAATTGCCCGGGGTGATTTCGTTACGGAAAGATTTACCTACTTGTGCGATACCGAAAGGCACTTTCATGCGCATAGAACGTTGCACGTTCTTGAAGTTGACGAATATACCTTGTGCTGTTTCTGGGCGAAGATAGAGTTGACTAGTGCTGTCTTCGGTGACACCTTGGAAAGTCTTGAACATAATATTGAAGTTGCGGATAGGTGTCCAGTCATGCTTGCCACAAGTAGGGCAGTTGATAGACTTCTCTGCGATAAAGGCTTCCAACTCGGCATTGGTCTTGCCTGCTGGGGTAAAGTCGCAGTTGTGTTTCGCTACATAATTCTCAATCAAATGGTCCGCTCTCTCACGACTCTTACAAGCACGGCAGTCCATGAGTGGGTCGGTAGCTTTGTTGACGTGACCGCTCACTTGCCATACTTTTGCATTCATAAGGATTGCTGAGTCCATTTCCACATTGAGTGGATTTTCACGAACGAATTTTTGCATATAAGCATTCTTAATATTATTTTTTAATGCGATGCCCAATGGACCATAATCCCAAGCATTAGCGAGTCCGCCATATATCTCACTTCCTGCAAAAATAAAACCTCTATTTTTGCACAAGTTAACGATTGTGTCCATTGATAATTTATTTGCCATAATTTGCCTCCAAAATATGTTTATAATTATATTATAAAAAGTCCGATTTGTAAAGCATAAT
>JBKSMV010000081.1:0-2826 GCA_046881985.1 Clostridia bacterium | reverse complement strand
GAATTAGCATTATTTTGATATATTTGTTTGATTTTTTTTGACTTTTTTATGATTTTAGTCTTATCTAGCAAAAAACACCTTTCTCAAGGTGTTTATATAACACAAAACAAAAACCTCAATCATATGCCACTTGCTCAACCACTCTATTCATCATATCAATAAATGAGTTGTTTTTGAGATAATAGATTACCTTTTTACCTTCTCGGCAATAGTCTACAAGATTACCTATACGCAAAGTTTTGAGTTGGTGACTGACGGTGGTTTGATTGATAGACAAAATCTCTGCTATATCGCCCACCTGCATCTCTCGTACAGACAACAATATAAGTATACGAAGTCTAGTGCAATCACTAAAGGTAGCAAAATATTCAGACAATCTCTGCACCTTATCTATACTTGGCATATTAGATTGGATTATTTCTCTCTCAATATTCTCATTAGTAGCCATTTGTAGTGTCATCATGGTTATATTCTAGCATATATAAATGGTGTCACAAAACAATCACAAAAGTTTATTTTGTTGAATATATAAGAAAAACGAATTATTTTGTTTGTTGGAGGCGAAATGTTCATTTCTCAAAATATATTATTAGTCTTATTGATTGGAGTGATTGCTCAAGCGACCAATACCGAACTAGCGAATAATACAAACTTCCTTCTTTTGTTATTGCTGGCATTAGGTGCTTACAATCAGAATAGTAATTCTAATGGTTGTGGCTGTGGCAATTGCAACAGCTGTAGTTCTGGGGTTAATAGGTCATTTATTTAGACAAAAAAAAGAGCATTTCTGCTCTTTTTTTATAATTACTCTTCGATTTCTGATACGATACCAGAACCAACAGTTCTACCACCTTCACGGATAGCGAAGCGGAGACCCTTCTCGATAGCAACTGGGTTGATAAGCTCAACATCCATAGTGATGTTGTCGCCTGGCATAACCATTTCAACACCTTCTGGCAATTTGATTGAACCAGTGATGTCAGTTGTACGGAAGTAGAATTGTGGACGATAACCATTGAAGAATGGAGTATGACGGCCACCTTCTTCTTTCTTCAAAACGTAAACTTGCGCTTTGAACTTAGTGTGAGGCTTAATAGAACCAGTCTTAGCCAATACTTGACCACGTTCAATTTCGTTTCTTTGGATACCACGGAGCAAGATACCTGCGTTGTCGCCTGAACGAGCTTCGTCCAAAGATTTACGGAACATTTCGATACCAGTAACTACTACTTTACGAGTAGCCTTGATACCAACTAGTTCGATTTCTTCGCCAAGTTTCAACACACCACGCTCAACACGGCCAGTAGCAACTGTACCACGTCCAGTGATAGTGTAAACTTCTTCTACAGGCATCAAGAATGCTTGGTCTGTAGGACGTTGTGGTTCTTGAATGTAGCTGTCAACAGCATCCATCAAGTCACAGATGCACTTCATGTCAGGGTGATCAGCACTGTCAGCACTCAAAGCCATCAATGCACTACCACGAATGATTGGAGTGTCATCACCAGGGAATCCATATGAGCTCAATAGGTCACGGATTTCCATTTCAACCAATTCCAACAACTCTGGGTCGTCTACTTGGTCACATTTGTTCATGAATACTACGATGTATGGAACGCCAACTTGACGAGCAAGCACGATGTGCTCACGAGTTTGAGGCATTGGACCATCAGTAGCAGCAACTACTAGGATTGCACCGTCCATTTGTGCAGCACCAGTAATCATGTTCTTTACATAGTCTGCGTGTCCTGGGCAGTCTACGTGCGCGTAGTGACGATTTGCTGTTTCGTACTCAACGTGTGAAGTGTTAATTGTAATACCACGAGCTTTCTCTTCTGGGGTATTATCAATTTGTTCATAAGATCTAGTCTCAGCCAAACCTCTTAGTGAAAGGCACTTAGTGATAGCAGCAGTCAATGTAGTCTTGCCGTGGTCAACGTGACCAATAGTACCAATATTAACGTGAGGTTTAGTTCTTTCAAACTTAGCTCTTGCCATAATTTCTTTTTCCTCCTAGAATTAATAATTTAACTATATACATTTATTGCAATATTGTCAAGCGAAATTGCATTAATTTACACTTAACAATACTGCTAAAACATATCAAAATTAGTTTTGTTTCGCTCTTTCGCCAATAATTTTCTCTGCAATGTTGCGAGGAACTTCTTGGTAATGAGAGAAAGTCATAGTGTAGTTGCCACGACCTTGAGTCACGCTACGCAAGTCTGTTGCATAACCGAACATCTCTGATAGTGGAACCATAGCATTGACACGTGTAGCACTAGCCATAGTATCAGTGCCTGACAATACGCCACGACGAGAAGTGATGTTGCCCATTACAGCGCCTAGATAGTCGTCTGGAATGTCAACTTGTACTTTCATCATAGGTTCAAGCAATACTGCTCCGCCCTTTTGGCAACCATCTTTGAATGCCATTGAGCCAGCAATCTTAAACGCCATTTCTGATGAGTCAACTTCGTGGTATGAACCATCAACCAAAGTAACTTTGAAGTCGATTGTTTCATAACCAGCCAAGATACCACTCATGCGAGAATCTTGGATACCATCGTCGATAGGTTGAATGTATTCCTTTGGAATAGAACCGCCGACAATCTTGTTCTCGAACTTGTAACCTTCGCCTCTTTCAAGTGGTTCCATAATAATCTTACAGTGACCGTATTGACCTTTACCACCAGATTGCTTAATGTACTTACCTTCTGCCTCAGCACGGTTTTTGATAGTCTCTTTGTAAGCAACTTGTGGACGACCAACGTTAGCTTCAACGTTAAACTCTCTCAAAAGACGGTCAACGATGATTTCTAGGTG
>JBKSMV010000080.1:0-12081 GCA_046881985.1 Clostridia bacterium | reverse complement strand
TCACAAGGTTTGGCACTGGTGGCTCTAGTTTTTGTTGTCATTTCTTTCCAACAAAATGTACCTAAAAAAATAATTATATATAGGTGTGTTGCCACATTGTGCACGTTTGTAGGAGTGTGTTTTTTCGGTGATATGTCAGCGATAGTTTTGAATGCTACTTCGCAAATACGAAGCATTGTTGCGCTGTATTCTACTTGCCACCCAAAACCTATCAAGTCGGTTGAGATGGTGTTGTGTGGTTATACGATATTTGTGTTGTTGTTTTTGAATCTTGCATTCTGGCAAGGGTATCTCAGCATACTCAGCATTGCTGTAGGTGTGTTGAAACTTTTCTCATTCGTCCAAAAGACGCCAAAACTTATCAGAGTCCTATCTGCAGGTGCATGCATAATGGCTGCAGTGTATTATTCATTGTTGATGAGTCCTATCAATATCGCCATAGAAGTATTTAGTTTGATAGCGGTGATTGTCGGCATGATAAGATTTGATTTCAAAAAACAAGATATCAAGATTGACATTTAGATTGTCAAAATGAGTGATTGATAGTATAATGCAGTCATGGTAATACCTAGTAAAATCATTCGTTCCAATAGACGTAGCATATCGCTCAGCATAAATGACAAGGCTGAGTTGATTGTACGTGCACCGATAAGGTGTAGTGACAAAAAGATATATGACTTTATAGTCGCCAAAGAAAGTTGGATTGTGTCCAAACAAGCACTTATGCGACAATCTGCCAATGAGCACAAGTGTATAGAAGTACAGTCTGGCGAAGTAATCCACATTTTGTCCACACCATATACCTTGGTGATAGGCGAGAGTGAGAGAACGACTTTGCGTGGCGACAAGATATATCTACCTACCAAAGACTCAAAAACTAAACTTATACACCTACTCATGAGATTAGCCAAGCAATACATTAGTCTAAGAGTAGAGCATTATGCTCATATGATGGGTGTCCAGTACAAAAATATCAAAATCAACCAAGCTCACACACGTTGGGGCTCATGCAGTGGGGAAGATGGGCTTAATTTTTGTTTTAGGTTGATATTGTGTACACCGGAAGTGTTGGATTATATCGTAGTGCATGAGCTGTGCCATATACGAGAGAAAAATCACAGCCGTCGTTTTTGGTCGCTGGTTGAAAGTATTTTGCCAAACTATAGAGAGCAAGAACGTTGGCTCAAGACCAATCGACATATCATGAAAATCATATAGTAGTCAATCTTTGTCAATATTTGGCATATATAATATATGTAGATGAATACTACATTTAGAGAGTTAAGGTGCAAATATGTTATCAATATGGTTGATGGGGCTTGCTTGGGACACATCAGCGATGTTTGCATTGACTCAAAAACTGGCGGAATATCGGGGTTTTACGTGCCAGTGAGTCAGGGTGGTTTGAGTAAAATCTTCGGCTCAAACAAGCAAATCTTCGTCCCAGCCAACAATATATGCAGGATAGGTGTGGACGTAATACTCATAGAAATGTATATCAATCCGCAAGGAAATGGCATGGATAACACCTTACAAAAGTAGACTATTTACGCAAAATGTGGACAAACACCACCAAATGTAGTAATTTTTTGTAAAAAATACACGAAAATAACTTGTGAAAACTTTTTGATTGTGTTAGAATGCAGTCAAGAGGTAATAATTATGAACTGTGTATTTTGTGGTAATGAAGACAGCAGAGTGATTGACAGCCGTTCATTGAAAGATGGTAGCATTCGTCGTAGGAGAGAGTGCGAGAGATGTCACAAGCGCTTTAGCAGTTATGAGACTATTGAGCGTAATCCTATGGTAGTTATCAATGTAGAAGGCATTCGTGAGCCATTCTGCTTTGACAAACTTAAAGAGAGCATAACATATGCGACATATTGCCGTAATGTAGGCAGTAGCGACGTTATGGACATGACCAAAGAAGTCGAACGTAGACTTTTGGGACTAAACAAGCAAGAGATTAGCACTATGGAGATAGTATCTGTAGTTTCTCAAGCTATTAGTGAAGTGGACGAGGTGGCGGCATTTGTCTACCACATTCAACACAACGACATCAACAATATCCTAGATGTCAAGAGATTTTTCTAAAACACAAGATAGGGCGATGCCCTATTTTCGTGTGTTATAACCAAATAAATATATTAAGGGGCTAGTTATGATAACAGTGAACAATGTGAGCATTCAGTTTGGCTCACGCAAACTATTTGAAGATGTAAATCTAAAGTTTACCAAAGGCAACTGCTACGGCATTATCGGTGCGAATGGTGCTGGTAAATCTACTTTTTTGCGCATTATTTCAGGTGACCTAGAGCCAACTAGCGGTAATGTCGAGATTGGTAAACGCGAACGTCTTTCCGTCTTGCAACAAAACCAAGAAGCATACAATGACCAAACTGTTTTGAAGACGGTGCTTTTGGGACACAAACGTCTATGCGAAATCATGGATGAGAAGGAAGTATTGTACAACAAGGCAGACTTTACTGACGAAGACGGCGTTAGACTAGGCGAGTTGGAAGCAGAGTTTGCCGACCTAGACGGCTGGAATGCAGAAGCCGAAGCGGAAACACTTTTGCAGTCTATAGGCATACCTACCGAGTTTTATGACAAACTTATGGGCGATATTGATAGCAAGGTCAAGGTTAAGGTACTTTTGGCACAAGCACTTTTTTCCAATCCAGAAAACCTAATTCTAGACGAGCCTACCAACAACCTTGACGTCAAGACTATTCGTTGGCTGGAAGACTATCTCATGAACTTTGAAGGCACTATCTTGATTGTGTCACACAATAGACACTTCCTAAACAAAGTCTGCACCAATATCTGCGACATTGACTACAACAAGATTTCTCTCTTTGTGGGCAACTATGACTTCTGGTATGAGTCTAGCCAGTTGGCACTCCGTCAACAAAAGGAAGCCAACAAAAAGGCAGAACAACGTGCCAAGGAGTTGCAAGAGTTTATCGCTAGATTTAGTGCCAATGCGAGTAAGTCCAAGCAAGCAACCAGTCGTAAGAAAGAACTCGAAAAACTCACTATTGAGGACATCAAACCTTCTACTAGAAAGTACCCATTTATCAACTTTGAGTTTGAACAACGTATCGGCAACGAGATTTTATATGTCAAAAACCTTGCCAAAGAAGGTTTATTCTCGGGTGTGACATTCACTATTCAAAAGGGCGAAAAGGTGGCGTTCTTGAGTGATAATAGTGCTGTGACTACTGCACTTTTCAACATTCTCTCTGGCGAAGACAAGGATTTTAGCGGTCACTTGCAATGGGGCAAGACTATCAACCACACATATTTGCCACAAAACAACAATGAATACTTTGAGAATTGTGACCTAAGCCTTATCGATTGGCTCAGTCAATACTCCAAAGAGCACGAAGCAAGTTATCTTCGTGGCTGGTTGGGTAGAATGCTCTTTACTGGTGAAGAAAGCACCAAAAAAGCCAAGGTTATCTCAGGTGGCGAAAGAGTGCGTTGTATGTTGGCTCGCATGATGCTCAAAGGTGGCAACGTGCTACTCATGGACGAACCTACCAACCACTTGGACTTGGAAGCTATTACCGCACTCAATACTGGTATGCAAAAGTTCCAAGGCAATATCCTTTTCACTACTCATGACGAAGAGATTTTGTCTACAGTGGCGAATAGAATTATCCGCATCAATGCTACTAAGGAATACGATAAAGAAACAACATACGAAGAGTATGTCGAGACAGAATTGAAATAACAAAGTCCCCTTGTGGGGCTTTTTTTATTTGCCACTTTATGTAGGTATAATTCGCCTTGTGCGGCTTTACTGCACCAAAAATAATCGCTTTATGCGGCGGTATTTACACATGATGTCTCCGCTTTATGCGGGTTATAACCAAAAACTTTCGACAAAAAACTAAAAAAATCAAAATAAAGCCCAAAAACATTTGATTTTTTATATCAAAATAGTTTATACTATAGGTAAGATAAAGAAAGGAGGATTGCGTATGCAACCAACATATTACGGACATCATAGAAGGAATCTAACTATCACCATGATAGTATCGCTCATTGTAGTAGTGGCCTTTGTGGCGGGCATATTTGCAATCTTTGGGAAGAGTCCCGAAAACGTCACCCCTGCGGTAATAGGCAGCAAGATAGACAAGTCCATAGGTGGTGGACGAAAACTTTCAAATGCTAGTGTATGGGACGGCACGTCTTCTACCATTTGGACAAGGGGTAGTGGTACAGAAGCCGACCCATACTTAATTGAAAGTGCCGCCAACTTGGCATATCTACGAAATAAAGTAAATAGCGGAACGAAATATTCAGGAAAATATTTTTTACAGACAGTTAATATAGATTTAAACAATTCTCCATGGACACAAATAGGTACATCATCCACCTCATATTATTTTGCAGGAGTGTATAATGGAGGAGATTTTGGAGTTACAAATATCAGACTTGTTAATGGTGCATATACTGGTTTTTTTGGTGTATTATGCGGAAGTTCATCTGTGTATGCTGAGATTAAAAACTTAAATGTATACTATGATAACACAGAATATTCCGGTGGCGCTGGTTTAGTTAATACTATATTTGATTATAGTAAAATTGATAATTGTAGTGTAGATGGATTTACTATTAGAACAACTAATGGAGGGACTTCTGCTGGAGGAATAGTACGCTATTCTTGGAATGGTCAAATAACAAATTGTAAAGCAAGTAATATTTCAATATTAATGACAGGTGACGGAACCACAACAAAAGTCGGAGGCATTGTTGGTCATCTTCAAAAAGGAAAGTGTACAGATTGTATTGCTCAAAATATTTATATCGAAGTTTCTGGAACAATGGAGGGGACGAGTGATAATGCTGAACAGCCCGGCGTTGGTGGATTGGTTGGATCTGCATATAATGCCCAGCAATCCAATTTAATCTCAACTGGCGGAACTATTTATGGAACTTATAATGTTGGCGGTTGCGTTGGCTATCGAAACTCTTGTTCGGGATATCTAGAAAATTGTTCGTCAAATTTTGATTTGATTGCCACTGCAACAAATACTAGAATAGGTGGAATATTGGGAGGCTCTGATGCACACACGGGTCTGTTTAAGCTCTCCAATAATATGTTCACGGGCACTATCAGCGGCTGGGCCAATGGCAATTATTATATTGGTGGTTTAGTTGGCTATTTATCAATAAGATCATCTGGTTCACCAATAACTATATCCAACAATTTAATTCAGTGTGCCTTTATTATAACTGATAAGCCAGCATATTTTGGTGGAGTGTTTGCATATGGTTCAGAAACGGTGACGGGAAACACTTTCGTATTTGAGTATAATGTTATTAATTCAAGTGTTACATTAGATGGGCCGACAAGTGTTACAAAATATAAAATTGGAAAATTATCATCTAGCTCGGCAGGAACTTCTGCAACAAATAATGTTATCAATTCTTTAAATTGGGGTGCCGCTGGTACAGGAAGTTCTAGTCAGCTAAAATCTGATACACTTACTAAAACGAGCTCAACGTATTCTGGCTGGACAGATTTTAGTACTTATTGGACATTAGATGAAAAAATAAATAATGGTTATCCAATGCTTATATCATTTCTTACATATGCAAATGTGAATGGATTCTCTGGTACTGGTAACCATTATTCTCCTTATATAATAGACTCTGCACAATCCTTCCTATCCTTTGCCAATTATTATAATGCAGATCATGGTTTCGAAGTGTACGACGATGTATACTGGCAGATTGCAGACGAAGTCAACGAACTAGACCTAAGTACTCTCGGTTCATGGCGACCAATCGGCTATGATGCCGACCACGCATTCACAGGACATCTCATAGGCAACCAAACCAATATATCTAACCTAGTAATAGACGAGAACTACACCTATGCAGGACTCTTTGGTAACGTAGCAAGTAACGCAAGTATAGAATGGTTAGCAGTCTATGGTGACATAGACTACGACATAGCCACCTACGTAGGTGGGCTAGCAGGCTACGTTGCAGACGGAGCCTTAATCTCCAACTGCTACTACATGGGCAATATAACAGGATACCTAAATACCACCGCCACTCGTAACATGGGTGGTCTCATAGGTAAGGGAGCGGAGAACAATGTAATCTTATCTTACGCAGTAGCCACTCATACTGCCTATGGTAGTACAACTACAACCACAGAAAATATAGAAGCAATCTATGGAACCTACCAATACGGCTCAACCGTAGGAGATATGAAAACGCAAAACACATATGAAGAATTTGGCTATGACTTCTCCGATGAAACCTGGAAAATAGATATCCAAAACGATGGCTACCCATACTTCAACCTAACCTCATGTAACATTTCTGCCTTTAATATAACAAGAGATATAACAGGAAGCGGAGCAATAATGGTATATGTAGATGGACAAAGCATACCATTTACAGACAATACATCAACCAACTCATACTCTGCAGGAGTGACAATCACAGTAGAAGCGACAGCAAGCACAAACAATGCAATACGCTCACTCATAATAAACGGCACAACATATACCAGTGCAACTAATAAGAATACTATAACAGTGAATAATATCTCTACAACCAACCAGGCAGGAGATTTCACAATAGTAGTAGTGTTCGATACCCAATATAGTATCACTATCTCCAACGGAACACACTCCGACCAAGGTAGTACATCAGTCACAGGCTCAAATATAACCACTACAAATCCATACAAAGCACTAAAGAGTACTAATATAACAACTACATCTACCGCCACAACCAATACATCTACACTCAAGTCATACATAACAGGAGTGACAATAGATGGCACACTAGTAAATATCTCAAGTGCAGACAATACAACTACTACCCATACAATCAATGGTATAACCTATACCATCACACGTACCAAGACAACAGGCTTCAGTACACAGATAGTGACCAAGATAACAATAACCCATACACTCACTAAGTCTATAACTATCTCAACTCACTACAATGCACAACAAGCAGTATCTACCAGCGTAACTCTAGTAGGAGGAGATGGAACAACAACCAGTACTCCAACAGGTACAATAACAGCGGACTGGGGCAGTACAACCAATACCCTAACCAAGACAGAACAGACAGACAAGACATTCATAGGTTGGGTAGTAAACGGACAGATAGAGTCACAAGAAGATACCTTCAGTACCCAAGTGACCAGTAGTACCACAACTATTACCGAACTCTGGGCAGTAATGTATAATATATCTCTCACACTCCCAACTGGAACAGAGAGTATCCAAGTGACCCATATGTTGACAGGCCTATCTTACAACATAACAGGAGCAACAACCCTAATGGCAGGCGACTGGATAGTGAAAGTGCCAACAGGCAAGACCTTGAAACTAAACGGCACAACAGTATCTCCAGACAGCCAAGGCAGATACATAGTGTCTATTACTGGTAATGGAACTCTAACATTGTCTTAATTGAATAAAAGCACCTTGATTGGTGCTTTTTTCTGTAACAAATTTGGTAAAAGGTATTCCATTTTGGGTAAATATTTGGTATAATAAGGGCATAGAAATCCAGTGTAAAAATATATGAAAATATTTTCAATTTTGGTATTGACTATAACTTGATTTGGTGCTATATACAAATCATAAAAGGAATATTACTAACTATGGGAAAACTTGGAATTATAAGTCTTTCTACAGCCTGTGCTAGAATGACTATTATCAACTACACTCAAGGCGGATATTTTATCGTAGAGAAGGAACTTTGTGAGCCACTCGGTCTAGTCAAAGATATGGACAGAGATGGCTATTTGAAGCCAAGCAGAATAGAGGAATGTATGGACGTTTTGCGTACATTCCGCACCGTGCTGGACTTCTATAAGATTGAGAATCTATTCTGCATTGCAGATAGCTCATTTATGCAAGCGAGAAATCAACTAGCATTCTTTGACGAAATCTACAAGACTTTGTCATTACTATTCAAAGTGAATGACGAGATGGAAACAATGAATGCTTTGCATAGTGCAATGTTGTATTCTGTTGCTTCGCCAAAGGGTGTAGTGATTGACATCGAAGACGATTACATTTGCATTATGAAATACAACAGACGTACTATCACAGATAGTACTACATTGCCTTTTGGTGCACGTAAGATTGCGGACAACTATTTACAGGTAGTAGACCCAGAAGAGAAAATGCAAAAGATGACAGAGTTTGTTGTCAATGAACTCAAGCGTATACGTTGGTTGCAAAATATCGAGCCAGAGTATGAGATTATTGGTGTGGGCGAAGCTTTTGAGCAAGCGAGCAGATTGATTCGTAAATCTACACATTATCCACTAGACGAAACCAACAACTTCTTTATCTCTAACAAAAACTTCCTAACTATCTACAATCTTGTCAAAGGTCTTGACCTAGACAAAGCCAAGAAGTTGAAAGGTATTAGCGAAGACAGAATCGACGTGTTGGCTAGTGGTCTTGCATTTATACGTGCATGCTTTAGCGAGTTTGTGCCAGAAAATATACGAGTATGTACTCATGGTCAACTATATGGTCAAACTATTCGCATTTTGTTTGCCCAAGCGCAAGAACGTCCACTAGTAGACGTGTTGGGTTATAGCCTTTCTACTATTGAAGAGTTTTATCCAACATCAACTAACATTAGCGACGTGTATGATGTGGCTATTATGTTATACAAACAACTCAAAGTTTTGCACAAATTGCCTAAACATTATACCAAAGTACTCCGCATCGCTGCAAGTATGTGCATGAGCGGTAAGCGCATTTCTTATGCAAACTATGTCAAAAATTGCTTTGACGTGATACTTCATTCTGAGATTATGGGTGCTACACACAAAGATATTGTCTTGGCAGCATTTGTTTGTGCTACACAAGATATCGACGACTTTAATGCTACTGAATGGGTTCGCTACAAGGATATTATCGGTGACGAAGAGATTGAGTCTATCAAGAAAATGGGTATCTTGGTGAGAATAGCACGTGATTTGTGCTGTACTGGCATGAAAAATGTGCGTGAAATCACTTGCGATATATTGGGTGATACTGTTATACTAAAGACAGCCGTAGAATACAATGCTCAGTTGGAAATCAGTCAAGCAATGGTTAGTGCGGTCAACTTTAGAAAGTTATTTAAGAAAAATCTACAAATATTATAAAGGAGTAGTATGCGAACAGAATTGGCAGTCAAACTTGGCAGTGATGAGATTGTTGTCTATCGCAAAGGGGAAGGTATTCTTGCAAGAGTGCCTGCGTACGTGGCAGTCAACAAGTCTGGCTTGATTCGTTTTTATGGCAAAGATGCTTTTGCGAGGGTAAATACAAAGAATGAGAATCTTACTATCATTCAACCTATCAAAAACGGTGTTATCACTGACAAGGAATTGGCGGTCAAACTGATTTCTCATATTTTTGAGACCAATCATATTAGTGCTAGCATTTTCAAACGTGTTGTGGGAGTGGTGGCTGTGCCTTGTGGCTTAAGCCTAAACGACCTAGAAACCGTATCATATGTAATGAAAATGAGCGGAATAGATAGTCTTCGTCTAGTGCAGAGCGGTGCTTGTGCACGTGAGTTTGAGAATCTGTGGGACAAGAAACGCTATGTCTGTGTGGTTGACATTGGTGCAAGCATTACTGACGTCAGTATTGTTAGTGGCGAAGACTTTCACTCTGGCGCAGATTATATGATTGGCGGAGTGCAGATGAATGACGCCATTCAAACTTTTATATTTGACAACTATTTTGGCACAATTAGTAAAGAAACTGCAGAGTTCGTCAAGAAAGATATTGGCTCATTGTACAATAGGGACTTTGCCAAGAGCGAGCTTACAGCAGTTGCAGATGATGGCAGTGCTAAAAAGATTGAAATCAAAGCACACGAAATCCGAACAGCAATATGTGGCATCTATGACAAGATTTTTACCCTTGTAAAGAACTATATCAACGAGCAAGGTGTCAGCATTATCAACGAAATCCGCAACAATGGCATACTTTTCTGCGGTGGTGCAACACAAATAGCAGGATTTTATGAATATGCCAAGACTAAGTTTGACTTCCCTGTACATTTGAGCAAAAATCCTATGGACGCCGTCCTACTAGGCGCATCAAAGATTGTGGATATGCCAAATTATCCTATAACTATAAAATTGTAAACAATAAATAAATTGACTTGTCACCAAGTCAATTTTTTTATTAAGCAAACAAAGTGTAATACAAAATCATAAAAAAGTAGTTGTTTTGTCGAAAGTATATTTTTTTGGTGAAAATGATTTAGTTGTTGGTTTTTTTTTATTACAATAATACTAAGGAGTAAAATATGTGCAGAGTCATTGTGATAACGTCCGGCAAAGGTGGTGTAGGTAAGACCACTATCACTGCCAATTTAGGCTTGCAGTTGGCGAAGAGAAATCTTAGAGTTTGTCTGGTAGATATGGACATTGGGCTAAATAACTTGGACGTAGTGATGGGAGTGGAATCTAAAGTGCTATATACTATGGTAGATGTGATTGAGAAAAAATGCAGGCTCAATCAAGCACTTATTCAAGATGAAAATTACCCATTGTTATTTATGTTGGCGACTGGCAACGTTGCACAAAATAGGGTGATAACTTTTGGTGCGATAGAGCGAGTGATGAGTAATCTCAAAGAAAGTTTTGACTACATACTCATAGATTGTCCTGCGGGTATTGATAGTGGTTTTTCACGTGCCATATCTTGTGCAGACGAAGCTCTTGTTGTCACCACCCCACATATAAGCGCAATGCGAGATGCTGACAAGGTGGTGTCAATCTTGTCTAGTTATGATATTGGCAATATGCGATTCGTTGTCAATCGTGCTAGGGGTGACCTTATCAAAGACAATGTTGCGCTTGACGTGTACGAGATAAGTAAAACTCTTGGTATAGAGTTCGGCGGACTGATTCCAGAAGACGATAGTGTGACAGCATTGCTTAATATCGGTGGTGACAAACTATCTAACAAACATTCATCTGCCAGAGCTTTTGATGTATTGGCAGACAACATTCACAATGGCACAAAAAAGTTGTTTGATTGTACTTACAAATATCGAGGGTTATTTGGTGGAGTGCTCGCTTATCTAAAAAGAAAGTGCTAATTGAAAAAATCTAAATACGACCTGAAATAAAATTAAAAATATAATAAAAATAAAATCTAAAAAATAATTATTAATTAAATTATTAAAAAATAAATAAACAATATTTATTAACACAAATTATTAAAAAAAATAAAAATAATGTAAAAAAATAATAATAAAATGTAAAAAATAATATAATTTTCGCATTTTTCAAATAAAATTATCAAATTATAAAGGAAAATTAATGAAAAAGAGTGCAAATAATAGATTGCAAAACGTAATTGCAAAAGATAAATGCAATAATATAAATATTATGAGTGAAGTGATTAGAAGTGATATTTTTTATCTGTTGCTAAATTATTTTGAGATTAATTTTGAAGATGTGATTTGCGAGATAGATAATGATTACAATCAATACATAGTTAATATAAATGCCAAGGCGATTCGTACCAAGTTTCCGCACAAGCGTTTGTCATCATAAACGTATTTCTTTCGGCATATGATATGGTATGGACAAGTTATTACTAACATACAACGAACCATTACTTCTGACTTTCTCATCTGCAGAAAAAGAGTCTAAAGTAAAAAGTGTGTTTTCCAAAATTGGACAAGTGTTTTATCGCATTACAGTAGGCACGTGTGCAGTGCTGTCTAGTTTGTGCCTTATCGACATGATTGATAGTCCGCTAACTGATGGTGTCATGACGTGTATATATGCTGTGGCAGACTATTTTGCGCCTGACTTGGAACTCTTTGACAACAACACCCGACTGGGATTTGTCAGCAAGATTATGAATAGTGATTTTAGATATATGGGAGAGTGCCAAGGTGTGCAACATATCATTGAGTCTTGTCAGCCACAATGTCAAGACGGAGATATAGTTTACATTACCTCTGGAGCGGGTAGGATTGTTGCACCAGCAGATTGTCTAGTGAAGTCAATTGACAATGTTGCAGAAATGACATATGTCAGCATGAGTA
>JBKSMV010000079.1:0-22071 GCA_046881985.1 Clostridia bacterium | reverse complement strand
GCTAAAATAAATAATAAATAAAATTGTCCAAAATAATATTTATTTATCAAAAAAATTAATAAAAAACCGCAAAATAATGCAAAAATAATATCAAAAATGATAAAAATAAACTTTTTTTGATATTTTTCTTTTATTTTTTTGAAAATAAAACAAATAAATCCAGATATTATTCCGGCAATAAAACAAATTAAAATAATATTTATTTGATGGCTTACACTATTAATCATTACTTAAATAATTTCTTCAAAAATCCGCTACTTTTTTCTCCATACTTGAGTGAGTTGATTGTGCCCGTTATTTGGACTTCGCCCCTGTCTATTTCTAGCTTGGTTAGTTCCAAGTCTTTGCCAACAACTTGCAGACTTCCTTGGTTGGTTTCTAGTTGGGCAAGGTCGTCTTTGACGCTATGTACTTTTGTGACACCAGTCAATGTGAGTATGTTGCGATTGGTGAGAGTTAGGGTTTGGTTCTGTGGGGTGGCGCTGTTTTCGTTCATAATATTCTCCTAATATATTTTATGTAAGAATAGGGGTATTAATTACTTCATTTTTTATGCAAAAAAGACAAATAAAAGCAAGTGATTTTTTATATATTTAATTGCGATTTTTACCGATTTTTGATTGCCAACTTTAGTTAATATATTATATAATATAATTAATTAAATGGGGCAAAATACGTATGAGGAAAAATATGAAAAAAATGTTTCGCATTTTAATGATAATGGCGCTGGTGTGTTCTAGTGTTTTGTTTGCGTCATGTGATGCACCATATGCCAAGATGACATTGACATTGTATGAATCACAGCAAGAAGTGACTGCAGATGATGTGATAAGTCTAACCATTGATTCTACCGAAACCAGCCTTGCTACCAAAGAGCTCACAGTCAAGGTTGCTGGTGTCGAAGACTCAGTCAGCAAAGAGATAGTGGCATACTCACAGCCTACCGAACTTGCCAATGTGATAGTCAAGAGTATCGTAGGCGACACTATCACACTTGGCATCACTGCCATAAATGGTGGCGAAGGTAAGTTGGTCATCATGTCCAAAGGCGATTCCTCAAAAAGTATCAGTCGTGACCTATCCATACGAAAAGTTGCTCAACAAATCAATGCCGGCGATAAGCGAAACTATGCCGTACTCATGGGAGATAGTGCAGAGCAGTTCGTCATACCTGCTACAGCATTCCGTGTTTTGCCAGACGGAGCTACTGACGAAATCAGTTATGATTTTATAGGTGCACACACAGGTGCAACTATTGACGGCAATGTAGTGACGATATCTCCTACCATCAGTTTGACTCGACTCAATATTTACGCTCATACAGAAACGGTCAATACAACCAATCCAAACTACATATCACTAGACATTATTCACAAGCCTGATAATATCGCCATCGCTACCAATCGTACAGCCGTAGGTCGTGATGCAGAAATCATCGGTGCTACAGACTCTAGTCTAGTCAATACTGAAAAACTGACTCTTGTCATCAACACCAATGATATTGTCAATGAATATATCTACGGCGACAAGGTATACTTCAACCAAGCCATACTTACTGCACAAGCGGTAATGGGTGACTATACAGAAGAGTTGTCTAGTCAGTTCAAACTCTCAGCCTATGTCTACAATCTAGTCAACGGCAACAAGGTTCGCAACGACACCATTGTAGAGCTTATGCCTAATGGCAACAACTCGTACCTTGTGTATGCATTGTCTAATACAAGTAGTAGTGCACAGACCTATCTACATATTGACGTACTAGTCAATGGCTACGAGAGTGAGTTTGCCAATGTATTTACAATAGCGGACATTCCGTTGGAAGTGATAAGTGCTCCTACCGGCATGGTTGTAAAAGCAGACAGCACAACACTTGAACTCACCGCCGAGAGCGAAACATCATTTAGTGCTAGGACAATCCTATTTGACACCTATAGCTACAAATATGGTACAAAATACACATTGTCTATTATCCCAACCAATAGTGCTTTGACCAATCTATTTGGTTATAAAATCGCCATACCAGTACACTTCTTGACGGCGCAAAACTTGGCTGGTGCTAGCATTACAAATAAATACACTTTGACACTTCGCCATTCTGCAGATAGAAATATTCAATTCACCCAAGAGACATCTCCACGCCCAGATGGATTGTTGTATGCAGTGAGTGAAAACTTGTCCAAGGACGACTATTTCTACCTAAAATACACTATCAATGCCGACCCTAATGGTGAGTTGACCAGTTTTGGCAATCTTTTCCTACAACTCACCACCACAAACAATCTCTACACCGACTCTGACACAATCTTTGAGTATCTACCTAAACTATCTACCACTATCGAGTTTGACATTCGCCGTGGTGTGACAGAAATGCACTTTGACAAGCCTAATGGCGTCTTTACACTTATAAAAGATGGAACTCCTCAAGAGATTTCTATGACAATCTTCAATGTTGACGGACAAGTGACTTCCAACTTTGAAGAGTCTATCGTCACACTCACCACTAGCGACCCAGAAGCAGTAATTCTTCGCCGTGGTGCGACCTATGCTGAAAGTATGGTATACCTTGGCTCTGACCAGGTCAACAGCATAGAGATAGTGCCACTGAGAGTGGGCGAGTACACCATTACAGCCACGAGTGCCAATGGAATGGTGGCGACATTGTTGGTGAAAGTTTATGTGCCATTCTCTGCTAGTGACGTGTCTATCAACCTTCCTAGTCAAGCGATATATGGCAACATTGCCAAGTCAAACTATGAGTACATATTACTTGCAGACCCAATTTTGCCTGCAGACAATGTGTACAAAATAGTAGACGGCGAATATGTCAAAGCCACAGAAAGTGTGGCACAAATGGGTGTAGACTATTACGAACAGGTCAAAGTATTTGAAGTGAGCACCAACACTAGACTCAAGTTCGGCTACAATATCTCTTCCGAAGCGAATGCCAGTGTGCAATACATTCTCAATGACGGCGCTAGTCTAGCAACCCAAGCGGTAATCACCGAGAGCGGAATGCTTGACGCCAAATATGCCACTCACACCAGCGGTGACACCAGTCTAACTGACAAAAAATATATCACACTTACCATTCGCATTAGCGGTGTGACAGGATATACTCATACAGAGACAGGTTATACCGAAGATACTCCTTTGGTAATAGAACGTAAAGTCAAACTCTTTATCTACGTGCCAATCAAGTCATTCTCACTCAATAGAAGTTCTATTAGTGTCAAGGACGCCAACACTTTGGGTTATGAAAATAGAAGCCAGGCACAAGTGACTTTCCAAGCCACTATTTACCCAGCTAATGCCTATCTAGACGATGCTAGTCTATGGAATGCTGGCTCACAAGCGGGCGAAACTCTTGTTTGGACAGAGCCGTCACTCAAGGCAACTGCCAAACTTATAAATGTGTACAACCAAGTGGCGACATATGAGTTTAGTATGCCAGTGAATAATGACGACAGCACTACAAGTAGCCAGTTGGTGATACAGGCCAAGATTAGACAATATGCACGAGAATACAGCGCCAATTGTACCGTCACCGTGTCCAAAGCGGTGCAGTCACAAGGTCTTGTATTCCAGCAAGCCTTTGACAGAACTGTCATCAATGGTATAAGTCAAAGAGCCATACTGCTCAGAGCCGACAAAGGCCTAAATACTATAGACAATGCGACAACACTTAGTCTTGACAAACTAGTCAACACCAAAGAGATTTTGGCTAGAGTTCACCCACTCAGCAGTGTGTATGATACTCAAGTCAACTATTATATCATACCTAACGAAAATACTGACAAAGACGTTGACCAAATCGCTATACTACGTGGCAACACTATTGTTCCAATCGGTGCAGGTAGTGTGACTATCTTGGTAGTGCCACGTGATGCTATCATGACAGAGTTTGTGGCAGGGGAAACCAGCCTAGAGCATAGTATAAGATATATCACTGATGCCAATGGCAACAGAAGGTATCTATACGAAACCATTATCTTGGACATTGCAGATGGTAGTGAGCAATACCCTTACAAACTCTCAAGCATTCAAGACGTAAGAGATATCAACAATGCTGAAGGTATGACCAGCCATTATCTATTATATAATGATATAGATTTCAATGGCAGAACACTCACTCCACTTGGAATTATCGGTCAAAATGCACCTATCGAGTTTACTGGCAGTATCAAGTCGTTCGCTGGTAATAACTTCGGCATATACAATGTCAATCTACAGCAGACCAATGGCTATATGGGACTCTTTGCCATAGTTGGCGAAGCTGCAAATATTGAGAATATTAATTTCTCATTCACCACAAATAGCATACTCAATACTAGACGAAACTACATTTTAGGCAGTCTTGCTAGTATCAATAATGGTCAACTAATCGACGTGCAAGTCCAAATGACCGGCACTATCGAATATACTCCACAAAACTCAGGCGGTAGCAGTCTAATATTCGGTGCTGTAAGTGGTGTCAATAATGGCATAGTCAACCTATCTAGACAAGACATTGTTAGCGTTATCAACAAGGTTGACTTGATTGTCAATGAAACAGAAGTGTCTGTCGGTGGTGTGGTAGGCCGAAATACTGGTGTAATATACGGCTCATACCTATCCATGCAGGACTATGAAACTATCTCTAGCAATCTAGACAATGGTTGGTCACAGGGTACAGGTTTAGATATCTTCGATAGCGCATATGCTTATCTACCAGAGATGCCTATAACTTACGGCAACCAAGGTGCAACTATACAAGCAGATATCGACTTGACATACACCAACAATGCACTTATCGTGTCTGGACACAAACTTGGTGCATTAGTGGGCCACAACGAAGGCAGAATCATCGGCTGTGTAGCAGTTGGTAACGTCAGCGGTGGCTACAATGTTGGTGGTTTGGTAGGCTATAATAGTGTGTCAGGTGACAATATTGACCCATCTAGCAAATCTTTCCAAAAATCTATCATCATGTACTCATACACCAATGTCGCAGTGGCAGGTAGTGTCAATGTCGGCGGTGTGACAGGTTATGACTCCAATGGTGTGTATTACCATGCCAATAGTGAGTATTATCTTGAAGATAATGCAACCATACAAGCCAATGTAATAGGTGTCAACAACGTTGCAGGATTTATCGGTGAATCTCATTCAACTATGATAGCATACTCTTATGTAGCTTCATACAAAGGCAAGCTAGAAAACGGCATATGGTCATACACTCATACAGATTATTATGCAGATATTCAACTTATCGATAATGGCCTAAACTTTGGCATGAAAAATGTGGCAGGATTTATCGCATATGCGGACAATGTACAAGCCTTCAACTCTACATCTAGTGCCAAAATATCAGT
Organism: Clostridia bacterium; assembly: GCA_046881985.1. Lineage (GTDB taxonomy): Bacteria > Bacillota > Clostridia > Christensenellales > UBA1242 > HGM11372. The sequence goes on along the minus strand of JBKSMV010000079.1, from coordinate 16,720 downwards.
AGATATCCACACCAATACGGCAGAAACAATCAATGTATCCACATTTATTGCACAATTGGTGGGTGGATATAATGAAACTCAAAATAGTTATGTCAAGGGACATATTCAAATACTTCAAAAGAATAGAACTATTTTGTACAACTTGGCAGGTATGGTTGCCAACTCACTACAAGGTGACAACAACCTATACATAGCCAATAGTTATGCCATGACAGACTATGAATATAGCGCTTTGGCACGTGTGGCTGTGTACAATCTATATGACAATATATCAGGTGACAATACCTATTATATAGATAGGCACAACAACAAAATTTACGACGAGTCAGGTAACGAAGTGTCACAACTTGTTTTCACAGAATATGCATACATGGGCGCAGAGAGTGATGACGGCTTGAGTTTCTCAAGGTCAACCACCACCAGTATAAATGATGGTTATCCAATACTCAAGACCGCACCAGACACAGACACAGCCCTTGGCGAAGAAGCAGTAGTAGGCATAGGACTACAAGTCAACACTTCATCAGCACTATTTACTTCTAAACCTGCTAGAGCCACAGACATCTCAACCCAGACTAAACTACGTGTGATACTCTCAATGTACACACTCAAAAACTTGAGTCTAAAGTCAGAATACGGCGACCAAACTGCTTACACAGACAACCAGTATTTCGCTTATGACTTCATCAGACTCAACACATTCAAACTTTCAGACATTATATCTACCAGCATCAATCCTAGGTCATCACGTAATACTGCTGTGATAGTGACTTCGTCCAACTCAAGCATACTAAGAGTGGACAATGACAAAGTTGTAGCTACAGGGGTGGGTATGGTGACATTGACTATCAAGAGCAAGTTTAACTCTGCAGTAGCCAATACTATCACTATCTATGTACAGAATGCTGTAGATAGTCTAACACTCTATCAAAGTGCCAACTACTCTAGCGCTACTAGCACACTAGGAGACAAACTCAGCATTGGTGTAGGTAGTGGTAAAGTGATATATCCAAAGTTTAGCGACCAGATAAGCGTAGACGGCTTGGATATGTCTTCGTACTACGGCACAGGCAGTATGCTCCAAGCATATGTCAATGGTGACTTGCCACTCAGCAATGTATACAGAACATACTCTTACCAAAACAACACCAATGCAGGTGTAAGATACATTGTAGACAAGGGCGACTTTGACCAAGAATATCTATCAATCAATGGTCTAACTTGGACACCTAGCACCTACAAAGGACAAGACGTCTACTATGTAGATGTAGACAATGCCAGCCCAGCATACGTGACAGCACTCATTGCCAAAGACGAAGGAAGTATCAGCGTGACAGCCTTGCCTTATGTCAATATTGCACTCGAAACCGACACTCTTGGTGTGGTGACTTATCATCATCAAATGCTGGAAGATATGGTCAAGACCTTCCAAATATTCACCTATACAGGTGCGACCAATATCAGTTCGTCTGCTAGTCAAATCAGTACTTCACCGCTTTTCAACAAGACTATCACTATAACTATCGATACAGATTTCAATGATGACAGGATTATACTTGAGCATAACGGAGTAGAAGTGACATTCGTAGACAAAGTCAGCACCAATGTTGATGCTTTCGACATTGTCAAAGAGACGATTAGCACTCCAGATGAAAACGACCAACTAGTAGAACAATACACATTCATTGTCAAGAATAAGAATGTCAATACTACGCAAACATACACTTTTGACTTCACAGCGCAGAGCAATATGACTCTCACTGGACAACTCAAAGTGACTGTCAGTCCACAAAAACTTATGCATATGGCGATTGACAACTATTACTACACAGTCAACTCAACTTTGCAAGGTGGTCAGTTGGAATATGAGTATAGTGAGATGCTGACAGACAAGGTGATTCCTGGCGAAGAAACCTTGCTCAAGGTAAACGTTTACCCAGAATACACCGACTATGACTATATTGAAGTGTACAACAATTCATCGCTCAAAGTAGTTATGCAACAAGTCTTGTTAGACGAAAACTGGCAAGCACATGGACGTACCAACCCATATACCATAACAAGTATTCAACCTATCTACACGGCCAATAGCATTCAACTATCCAAACTGGTACTAGGTGAAAGCAATGGTCAACCTGTAGAGATAGCAACTGATAATATAGACAAATACTATTTAAGAATGGTGCTATCATCTAGCGCAGTTGAAAATACTATCTACAACTTGTCCGTCAAGGCAATCAAACTAATCAATGGCGTTAAGACTGACGTGACCAATGGTGTGGTATGCGATATCAATTTGACTGTACAAAATAAACCTACTACAGCCATGACTTATACAAATGCTCTTGGCAAGGAATATTTCAGCAGTCAAAACATGATAGAGTACATTGACGTAGCACAAGGCGTGCCATTCACGTTTGACTATGCGACCAATTCAGATGCAACAGACGTAGTGTTTGAAGCACTTACTCTAGATGCAGACGGATTGCACACTACAAGAGATATAGAAGTCTTGTATAGCAACAATCTCGCTACAGGCACAGCACAAGTTGTCTATCGCAACAACGTTTTGCCAGTCAATAGTCAGTTTGTTGTGAGAGCGACCGCATCTAGAACAATCAACGGCAAAGATTATACTACCGAAACATATCTATGCTTCACCATTCGTAGAGCGGTAGTCAATGGCATAACAATCGCCAATTCCACAGATGGCATTATGTCTGGTAGATATGGCGAAACATATACTCTACAAGCCATACTTGGTAGAAATGACATCACATACTCGTCTGCTATCAATACCAATCAGACAGAGCTCACAGCCTTGAATACTGCACTAGACACTCTTCTAGCCAAAGTGAACTCTAACTGGTACTTCAAGAATAGCACAGACGACTATGCTCTCATCACTACAGGCGAGAGATACAACATCTCATTTAGCCAAGTACGTGGCATATGGAACTTCGTCACAGCAAGCAATACTATCAATAGTTGCTCTGCCAAGGTCGAAGCATACATAGACTACGACACCAACGGCTTGCCAATGGTGGTGGACATCGCCACTACTACTGCCAAAATGGTGTCAGCGAATACTAGATTTACATTCAATCTAGTAGACTCTATAGACACATTTATACCAGTGTCTACACAGAGCGAGTTTGAAGGCATGACGGCGGATAGAAGTTATATCCTAATGAATGACTTGAAACTCACCCACTACAAGCCTATCGATGCTGTGATGAATCATTTCGACGGCAACTCTTATGAGATAACCATAGAGAATTATGATATCGACAGCATGACTAGTGGCACTGGTCAAACTACTACAACTACTGCAGACATTGGTCTATTTGCCAACGTCAGCGAAAATACCGTTTTGTCTAATATCATGCTCAATATTCCTACATATTCATTAGACATTACAGACGTGACCACATTCAACTATGGCGGTATAGCCGTAGACAATGCAGGCATCATTACTAACTGCGTAGTAAAGGCCACTAGTGTAGACGTATCAACACTTACACCGCTAGATGCCAATGGCGAAAAAGTTTACCTAAGCGAAAACTTGTACAATGCTAGCGAAAACAAAAATAGAAATGGTATATATTTCTACCAGACTTCAGCACTTGCTTCTGGAGCGGTGACCAACGTCAATTTTGGTGGTTTGGTATGCAATAATACCGGCTATATCAGCAATAGCAAAGTTTTGCATAGTATTGTAGGTTTTGGTAATATTGCAGGCTTTGTATACAACAATACTGGTACAATCGTTAGCAGTAAATATCAATATGGTCTCATAAGAAACCAAAGCGACCAGACAAGTGACTTTATGACAGCAGGATTTGCTATCAACAACTCTGGCACAATCAGGACTTCTTATGCAGAAGGCGACTACAGAGAAGTGGGCATTGAAACACGTGACCAATACTTACGTAGCAATTATGGTGGCATATCTTGTGAGATAGATGCTACAGGTTTCGTCTTTAACAACAACGGCACTATTCAAGACTGCTATAGCGACATGAACATTCGTTCCAATGGTATCATTTCAGGTTTTGTATTCAACAACAATGGACCAATCATTCGCTCATATACCACATCATCATTCATTACAAGTGAAGTGTTTGCACCATTTGTAGGTCTTGATGAGAAAACACGTGAGCCTTTGACCACTCCAGAGAACTTGATTGATTGCTATTATCTAGTATTCAACTTTATACCAGACAGCAACGAATTGGCTCAACCGCTATACATCACTAGCCAAGACGGCAATATTCTCACCTATAAAAATAGCTTGCAAAAATACATCAACGACATTGGCGAAGTGATTACAGCCAATCTCTCTAGTACCGATGCGATTACACTAGGCATTGATACAGCAGTGTATAGTCAGCTCAGCATTATGAATGAGAATAACTTCCACAACTTCATCTTCGATGACGGCTACAATGGTGTATGGTCAATGAAGCCTATGGACAGCGAAAATACTACCTATGTAAAACCACATCTAATCGATGCAGACAGAGTGTACAAGACACGTCAAAAAGCATCTTCCACAACGGTTGATGATTCGGGTGCTACAGTGTACAATTACGTTGCAGACATTGATAGCGGTGTAGGTGCAGTGTACGGCTCGATAGACAACCCATATCTCATTTACGACACAATCAGTTTTGAGTTGTACATGAATATTAGACCTAATTATAGTGTCATTACCAATGCATATAGACTGATAAAAGATATTGACATGGTAGGACTTGGTGTCAAGCCAGTCACTACCAACAAAACATTTGTCGGCAGTCTAGACGGCAACGGCATGACATTGGACAACTTGACCATATATGCAGACAGCGAAACTGACGACTGCTTGACAAGCATAGGTCTTTTCAAAGAGATTGGTGTGGACAACTCATTGCAACAATCCCAATTCGTCAAGAATATCATCATCAAACCTAACTATATTTACGCATCACACACCAAGCAAGTTGGTACACTAGCAGGTGTATTGAAAGGCGGTAAAGTATCCAATATCACCATTGATGCAGAAGGCTCAATCATACTTGGCTCAAATGCAGTAGGTGGTATATTCGGTGTGATGACTGGCGAGTTTGAAGCACAAGGACTATTTAGCAATGTAACTATAAATAGTGTCAACAGATGCACACAAACAGGACGTTATGCTTTGTATAGTCGCACACTCTCTACCAACAAAGTCGTGTCTACCAACCTTGACCAAGTGTCATATGCTGGCGGTATCGCAGGCATCGTAGACGGCTACTCAGTAGGCTCTGAGAGTATCAACACTACACCAACACGTGTACAACGTATAAAATATGCTCAACCATACGGCAGGTTGGTTGTACTAGGTGAAAACGTAGGCTTTGCATTTGGCTATGTGGGTGAGTCCACACAAGTCAGCGAAGTGATGTACGAGTTGGCATCAAATAGCCAACTTCGTGGTGTACAAAACAACGGCGGTCTTGTAGGCGAAAATAGGGGCATAATTCATGATAGCTTCATAACTTACCCAACAGATGTTATGACAAAAATCTATGCTCAAGCCACAACGTCAAGACGTACTTATGGCAATAAGTACAAGGTAGGCGAAGAGAGCACTGGCGAAACAGATACCAATGGCAATCCTATCATGCGAAATGTCTACGGCTATCTAGTGACCAATGCAGACATATACGACAACTTTGACTTAACTACTACAGGTGCAAACATCACAGCATTCAACACTAATGCCAATGCAGGCGGTGTAGTTGGATTTAACAATGGCGGTTTAGTAAATCGCACATATTGTACCATAGCAGTCATTGCCAACAATGCAGAAAGTGCAGGTGGCTTGATAGGTATGAATACCGCAGGCGGTACATCTTACTCAATCACCACTTCTAGTGTGATGAGCAGTAGAAATATCGGTGGTGCGATAGGTAAGATTATCAATCCGTTTACACTCACCAATAATGAAAGTTTGGCTACACCTATTGTATACAACGACAGCACAGTGCTTGCTACTATGGCAGGATACGTCAAAGGCTCAACCAGTCAAGAACAATCTGCAGAAAAGACACTTGGTGAACTGGTTATCAACCACACATTCGCCAACAACTTCTGGGAGTCACGACTAACTTATACAATCTTTGACGATAGAGCATATGGTCACTCATATTCTCAAAATATTGACAGCACTACTGACGGCAAAAATACAGATGCCGGCGGATATCCACTCAATAGAGTGATAGGTGGTTTGGTAGGTTGTGTACAAAAATTGCCAAGCCTTGCCACTGAAGGCAGTACAACTGCTACAAATGTCAATGGCAACGTATACAATAACTATATGCCATTGCCTAACTACAACGAGTTTAGGCAAGAAGTGCAGACCAATGAAGATGGCTCAACTAGTGTGACCTATGTGCCAAATGGTAGCATACGTATCGCAGTCAATATTCCTGCAATGCATATGTATTATGACAGCAATGTAGCTATCGAAACATTTGTTGACGAACTCAATAGATTGTCTATAACATATGTGACCGAAGGCGAAGAGTATTCTAGAGTTTTGACTGACGTTATATATAGTTATATAGAGGGTTATAGGACTACTGACATCGTATTCTCTGCTAGAGCCAACTCTAACTGGAGCTATATAGGCATGAAGTATTCCAAGCCAGCACTCTAAACCACAAAAAAATAGGTAGATATTCTACCTATTTTTTTTATACATTAATTAAGCTACTTCATTGGGAATAGTTATCACTATAGGTGGCATAGCGGAAACTTCTTGACTAGTAGTTGTCGTATTGTTGTCAGGGCTTCTGTTGTCCCACAAGTCATTGACCCAGTCGTCAATATTGTTGATAATATGCTTCTCTACCAAGCCGTCAGTAGCATTGTAGATAAACCTTGTGACGTAGGTGTGTTCTTGAATGATAGGGGAGATAAAGTTGTTGACTGTAGGAATGAGTGTTAGCACTATTAATACTCCAGCATATACAAATATGATGAGAGCACCTTTAGCGACACCGAATATCAAACCTAATATTTTGTCTGGTGTGCCAAGGACTTTGTTGGCAGTCAAGTTTTCAAATAGTTTGGACAACAAGAATAGTATGAGTTTGAGTAGCAAGAAGATGATGATGCCGGCGATTATCATTGACACTATAGCGCCAAGTGATTGACCACCCATGTTAGCGATAGAGTTGCCAACTAGATTGTTGCTATTTTCTGCTACGGCATTCTTTAATAAAGTCTTGAGTGGGCCAAATAGGTCAGTCCCTTCAATGATAGCATTGGCTTCAGCCACTGTTGCGCCTTCGCCAAACACCGTGCCTAGCACTCCGTCTGCCATACTGCCCAACACTTTGCCCATTTGTCTGCCCATAAATGATACAAATCCAAATAGTTTCTCAAGTAGTTGTGCACCAAACTTGGCTGTGAATACTGAAACAACCAATACAATCGACGTTGTGAATATAGACAATACCGACTGCAAAAAGCCTTTTTTCAGCCCAATAAATGCTGCTACTAGTATGACCAGTACGACCACAATCTCAAGGATTATGCCGATAACTGATTGTGTAGATAATAAAGTACTCATAATTACACTTCCTATACTAAAATTTTATCATAAACAAAAAATTATGTAAAGATTTTTAGCCCCTGTATGCAATATTTTTGCCAAAGCGGAAACATTTTATTATATGCTCCAAAAAAGATAATGTATGTTTTTGACAATTTTCTCAAGACGAAGTTTAATTATGGTTTAATAAGATTTTAATTTTGCCATTATTGATTTACAATATTTCGTATTTGTGGTAATATATTAACATAATGACCATAAGGAGATAATATGAACGACAATCACAAAAAACCTCAACCAAATAAGAAACGTTCGTTGGTATATTTAACAATCTTGCTAGTTTGTTTGCTCGCTATCGTTGCCGTTAGTATGCTAGGCAACAATAATGAGTATGTATCATATTCCGAGTTTCAAAATCTTGTCTATGAGCAAAAAGTCGCTGACGTCGACGTCGTTGGTGGTACGGTACGTATTCGCCTAATAGACGGCGTATCCAAAGACGACTTCCCAAATGAAATGGACTGCTACACTACTATCATGAGCACCACTCAACTAGAGTTTTTGTACGAATACAACGATGCTATTCGCACTGATGGCGATCAAGACAATGACTCACTCATTATAGACATTGACACCAGTGTAGAGACAGAGTCATTTATGGAACGTATCATGCCATACATCAGCCTTGGTGTGATAGTGCTTATGGGTATTTTCCTATTCTCATCATACTTAGGCTCAAACAAGGGTGCTATGAGTTATGGCAGAAGCCGTGCTAGAATGGTAATCGCATCTAACTATCGTTTCTCTGACGTGGCAGGTGCTGACGAAGAAAAACAAGAAATGCAAGAGATAGTAGAGTTCTTGCGTAATCCACAAAAGTTCACCGAACTTGGTGCCAAGATACCAAAAGGTGTCTTGCTTGTAGGTAATCCAGGTACAGGTAAAACTCTACTTGCCAAAGCAATCGCAGGAGAAAGCAATGTTCCATTCTTCTCCATTTCAGGCTCAGACTTTGTAGAGATGTTTGTAGGTGTAGGTGCTTCTCGTGTAAGAGATCTATTCGACCAAGCCAAAAAACACGCTCCATGTATCGTATTTATTGACGAGATTGACGCCGTTGGTAGACAACGTGGTGCAGGCCTTGGCGGTGGTAATGACGAAAGAGAACAAACTCTCAACCAACTCCTTGTAGAGATGGACGGATTTGAGAGTAATGAAGGCATCATTATCTTGGCTGCGACAAATAGAGCAGACGTCCTTGACCCAGCGTTGTTGCGTCCGGGCAGATTTGATAGACAAATCTATGTCAATATGCCAGACGTCAAAGGTCGTGAAGAGATTATCAAAATCCATGCACGCAACAAGCCTATTGACGAAGAAGTTGACTTCAAACGTATCGCTAGACTTACTAGCGGTTTCTCTGGTGCAGATATCTCAAACCTTCTCAACGAAGCCGCCATTTTGGCAGCACGTGATAGCCGTACCAAGATTACTATGGCGGACGTGACAGAAGGCATCAACAAGGTTCTACTTGGACCACAAAAGAAGAGTTGGGTTATCACTCCAGAAGACAGACGTATTACAGCTATTCACGAAGGTGGTCACGCCATCGTAGCTCATGAGAGCGACAAATGTGACAAAGTTCAAGAGATATCTATCGTTCCTAGAGGCAATGCCGGTGGTTATACACTCACCATTGACGATAAGGACGAAAGACACGTCACCAAAGAAAAACTACTCCAAACACTTACCATGATGCTTGGTGGTCGTGCAGCAGAAGAGATTATGCTCAACGACATCACAACAGGTGCTAGCAACGATATGCAACGTGCTACACAAGTGGCTCGCAAAATGGTCACTGAATGGGGCATGAGCAACAAGATTGGTTTAGTTAGTCTTGGCGCAGACAACGAAGTGTTTATCGGCAGAGATTATCAAAAACAAGCCAACTATAGTGAACATATCGCTGGCCAAATTGACGAAGAAATCAAAGAGATTATCGACACCGCATATAATCGTGCAAAACAAATCATTGAGAATAACAAAAATGTACTCACTTCACTAGTAGAGTTGCTAGAAATGAAAGAGACAATCTACAGCGAAGAGTTTGACGACCTATTCAATGGCAAATCTGTTGAAGACATTATCGCCGAGATTGACGAAAAAGAGAAAACTCTCAAAGAGAAACTTGCCAAGAAAAAGGCAACCGCTCCAGTCAAAGCCAATCGTGACGAACTAATCAAAATGCAACAAGCAGAAGCAATGCACATTGCCGGCATAATATCTGACGAAGACTATGCCAAGATTAAGTCCGAGTTTGAAGCCAAAGCCAAACTGCAACAAGCGGAAGAAGAAGCTTTGACCCAAGCGAACGAATCCCAAGCAGAAACTCAATCAGCACAAGACGTGGCAGAAACAACTGACACTGCGAACCAAGAAGTAAAGGTTGATACTATTGATATTGATGCTCAACAAAACTCTGCCGAAACTGACAAAAAAGATGGCGAATAATGTCATATATGTCAATCATACGATATAAGTTTGACACGAATATAAAAATATAGTAAAATAGTGACGATTTAAGGAAATATTATGAAAAACACAGCAAAAAAAATAGGAATTATCACAACCATTGCCATTGTCGGAGTATTGATTTTGGCTACACTTATTATGACTATCGTGCCTTATAGTTTCAAGTTGGACATTGCCAACCCTGACAGCATTGTAGTATATCACCACAACGGCAGTCAGTCTGCATCTGGCACATTTGACCCATCTGTTAGCGCACAAAAAAGTATTTACAACAATATTCTTGACAAGTTTGATGCAAGTTTTGAGCAGTCTGCACTTAGTGCGCTATTCAATGGCGACCTTGGTAAAGAAGCAACACTCAAGGCTAGCACAACTACAGTCAACGTCAAGTCTGCGACATACTTAAAGTTTGTCTATGACGAAAACCAAGAATACACTTACAATGGTCAAAAATACTCATACAATCAAATCATCTTCGCCATCAGTTCTACTGCTGACGAGTTTGAGAGTGTGACAGCATTCATCGTGAAAGTAGGTGGTAGTGAAAACTATTCTCAACACAGATACACACTCGATGCCAACTATTCAGCACTTGTTGATTACTTGGCTGAGATTAGAGACAGCTGGTTGACAGTTGGCGCTTAACCCAAAGCAATCAACACGATTGCCAAGATTATAAGATAAAGAGCGAAATAATATAGTTTCGCTTTTTTTATTGCCTTGAGCATAATCTTTATAGCCAGCACACCAGAGATAAATGCAAATACAAAGGCACAAACGAGAGGTAGTAATTGACCACCACTAATAGCTGCAATATTACCAAACTCTAGAATGCTAGAGCCCAAAATGATAGGTATGCTGAGTAGGAAAGAAAAATCAGCCGCTTCTTCACGATTGACGCCAGTCAATACCCCTGCACAGATAGTCATTCCACTTCTACTCACCGCAGGGAATAGAGCCAAGCCTTGCGCCAAGCCAATAGTTATAGCATTGCCCCAGCCGACTGGCTTGAAACTAGGCTTTTTTAGGTCGCTGACGATAAGTATAATGGCTGATAGCAAAAAGCCGTATTTCAAAAATCTTCCGTCAAATGCACTCTCTGCAAGGTTACCAAAGATAAGATAGCAAATAAGTGTCACGAGTGAAGCTACAACTATTTTGAAGTTGTATTTAGTGAAAGGGTGTTTTATCATTTGCCATAGTTTTTTGCGATAAACAAACACTACCGCCAACAATGTGCCTAGGTGTACAACTATCGTGAGAAACATGGTATCTACGTTTAGACCGAGCCATTTTGTCGCCAAAACAACATGTCCGCTACTCGAAACGGGCAAAAATTCTGTCAAACCTTGAATAATACCGATAAGAATATATGCGAATAACACAGAAATACCTTGCAAAAATTGCCTTTTTGTACTATTATATACATATATATTTTATTTATGAAAGGCAAGATATGAAATTAGGAGTTGTTGGATTGCCAAATGTTGGCAAGAGTACATTATTTAATGCTATTACAAAAGCAGGCGCTGAGAGTGCCAATTACCCATTCTGCACCATTGAGCCAAACTATGGTGTGGTAGACGTTCCGGACGAAAGGCTTGACTGGTTGGCTAAGTTGTATAATACACAAAAAGTGACTCCAGCACAGATTGAGTTTGTAGATATTGCAGGGCTAGTGAAGGGTGCTTCACATGGTGAAGGTCTTGGTAATAAGTTCCTTAGCCACATTCGTGAAGTTGATGCCATTGTCCATGTGGTGAGATGTTTTACAGACGGCAACATTATTCACGTGGAAGGTTCTGTAGACCCAATTCGTGATATAGACACAGTCAATACCGAACTAATCCTTGCAGATATGGAAACAGTGCAAAAGCGACTAGAACGTGTAGAGAAGTCTGTCCGTGCTGGCGACAAACAAGCAGCGGAAGAGAAGATGCTGCTTCAACGTATCTACAACAGTCTTTGCGACGAAACACCTGCACGTGTGCTAGATTTTACTGACGAAGAGAAAAAGATTGTAGACGGATTTTTCTTGCTAACAGACAAGCCAGTCTTGTATGTAGCCAATATTGGTGAGAGTGACCTTGGCAAGCCAGACAACGAACTCGTTGAGAGAGTCAAAACATATGCTCGTCAAGAAAAGAGTGAAGTTATTACACTCTGTGCCAAGATTGAAGAAGAACTCTTGTCACTAGATGATGACGACCGCCAAATGTTTAAGGAAGAACTCGGCATTACAGTCAGCGGTCTTGACCAACTTGTGCGAGCGAGTTATCATCTTTTGGGGCTAATCAGTTTCTTGACTGCGGGTGAGAAAGAAGTTCGTGCTTGGACTATCACAAACGGAACTCTCGCACCACAGGCTGCAGGTAAAATCCATAGTGATTTTGAGAAAGGATTTATTCGTGCAGATGTTGTCAAATATGACGACATTGTAGAAGCAGGTGACTACAACAAAGCTCGTGAAAAAGGCAAGATAATGTCTGTCGGCAAAGATTACGTATTCTGCGACGGCGACATTGCATTGTTTAAGTTTAATGTATAAGGAAAAGTTATGATTATAAAGCAATTATTGATAAAAGAATTGAAATCTATTGACACATTATATGACTGGCAAAACCTAGTCACACCATGTGTAGATAGTGCAAAAGGCGACTTCACTATTGTATGCTTCCCTTTGGCAAAAGAGTTTCACAAAGCACCACAAATTATCGCTACAGAGATAGCCAGTGTGGTAGACAAGTGTGACTTGGTAGACAAGTGCGAAGTGGTTAATGGTTATCTAAATATGTTTCTAGACAAAGCAAAGGTTGTAGCCAAGATTGTAGAGTGTTATGACAATGGCAAACTTTTTGAAGTAGAACAGGTGGGCAAAGGTAAGACTGCATTTATCGACTTCTCTAGCATTAACCTTGCCAAATATATGCACATGGGACATATTTTAGGTACAGCCATTGGTGCATCATTCGCTCGCATACTTGAACTAGTTGGATTTAAGACTGTACGTATCAACTATGTTGGCGACTCTGGCACATCTTTTGGTAAAGTTATCGCTGGCTATGAGATGTGGGGCAACAAAGATGATGTGGAAGCACGTGGTGTAGATGCACTGCAAGAACTCTACGTCAAGTTTAGCCGTGAAGAAGAAGAGAACCCAGAACTAAGAGAAAAAGCCAAGCAAGCCTTTGTACGTTTTGAGAATGGTGACCCAGAAGCAAGACGTCTGCACAAATGGTTTAGCGAGATTACTATCAACGAAGCCAAGAGCCTATTTGAACTCATGAATATTGAGTTTGATGACTGGAGAGGCGAAGCGTATTATTGCGGAAAGATTTTGCAAGACAGCCAAGAATTGCTCATGGATAGTGGTATCGTGGAAGAGAGTCAAGGTGCAAAGATTATCGACATGACCGATGCCGGTCTAGGCGTGGCTATCATAGAGAAAAGTGACGGCGCAAGTTCTTACCTTTCACGTGACATTTGTGCGCTGGAAGATAGATATGCCAAATATAAGTTTGACAAAGGTTTTTACGAAACAGGCAACGAACAATCCACACACTTTGCTCAACTATTTGAGACTATGAAGCGACTCAATCGTCCATTCGCTTATGACCTAAGACACGTCTCACACGGACTACTTACTTTACCTACAGGCAAGATTAGTAGCCGTATGGGTAAGCAAGCCGTATTGAAAGATATATTTGAAGTGGCTATCAACAAGTCAAAACAAATGCTTATCGACCGCAACTACACAGCAGACAAAGTGGAAGAGATTAGCAAGGCTGTAGGTGTAAGCGCAGTACTATTCTCTGTACTCAAGAGTGAACGTGTGAAGGAAACCGTTTTTGACCTAGAACGTGCCATAAGTTTTGACGGCGAAACAAGTCCATACATTCAATACACTTATGCTCGTGCACACAATGTGATTAAGAAAGCAGTCGGTAGTAAAGAACTAAAAGATATATCTACAATCTGCAATGCAGAATGCTATGAACTTATTAAACTACTTGGCAACTTCAATGCAACCATCATGTCTGCATACAAAGATGCCGAGCCATGCTATATCAGTAGATACATTTTGTCTATCTGCAAGCAGTTTAATATCATATACAATCAATATCGTGTCATCAATGACGACGCTATTGACACCTATCGTCTACAACTTTGCCAAATGACAGCCGATATGCTCGCTAGGGGAATGAAGTTGTTGGGCATCACTGTAATTGACGTTATGTAAACAAAGATAGATTTCGTACATATATAAAAGTATGAAATCTATTTTTTATGGTAGCGGAGTGGCGCTGATTACTCCTTTTAGAGATGGTAAAATAGACTACGAATCACTAGGCGAACTGATTGACTTTCAGGTACACAATGGCACAAGTGCGATTATCATTTTAGGTACAACAGGCGAAAGTGCCACAATCAACAAAACAGAAAGGCAATACATTATCAAACTGGCAAGAAATCTAATTCCGTCGCACGTCAAACTGATTGTGGGTTGTGGAACGAATAATCTTGTGACTACATTACAAAACGTACTCGAAGCACAAGCACTTGGTGCGGACGGAGTGCTGGTTGTCACACCGCATTACAACAAGTGTACACAAGAAGGACTAGTGCTACACTACTCAATACTAAACAATCTCTCAAATATACCTATCATTGTATACAATGTGCCGTCACGTACAGGACTCAACATTGAGCCAAAAACAATGCTTCGCATAAGTAGGCTCAAACACATAGTCGGCATCAAAGAAGCCAATGGTGACATATCTCATATCTTGAAGATGTTTCATACTCTAAAAGACAGGGTTGCAATTTATAGTGGCAATGACAACCTGAATTATATATTTCACAAACTTGGAGCGCAAGGCTGTATAAGTGTGACCGCCAACATTATGCCAAAAGAGTTGAGCCAGCAGTTTAGTGATAGTGGTGACTATGGTTTGCACGATAGACTATATCGTATCAATGAACTATTGTTTTGCGAAGTCAATCCCATACCTGTCAAATACGTTTTAAGTGAAATGAATATGTGTACCAACGAACTACGCCTACCACTCACACCGCTAGCAAAAAAATATCAAAATAAAATAAAAAAAGAATTGATAAAATTAAACTTAATTAATACATAAAAAAAATAATTCATTAATAAAAATATATCTAATTATCAAAATAAATACATAAAAATAATATAAAATATTTATATTTTAATATTATTTTATCTTTTTCAATAAAAATAAATAAATATCTAATAAATTATAATAAAAATAAAATTAAACAAAAAACAAATAATTAATGGCGAAAATTAATATTGCCATTATTATTTTTGTGTGCTAAAATGTGGTCATGATAATTACAGATTTAGGAATGAATGGCGAAGGCATCGCTCATGACCAAGGCAGGACTCACTTTGTGCCGTATGCTTTGGTGGGTGAGAATGTAGAGTGTATTTTTGATAGATATATTGTCTCAAAATCTAGCCCAGACAGAGTAGAGCCGAAGTGTCCGTATTTTGAAAAATGTGGTGGCTGTGTCTTGCAACATTTGGCGTATGAAAAAGAACTTGTTTTCAAGTCGCAACTAGTGTCTAGGACTATCAAAAAGATTGCAGGTCTAGATGTTGAATGTTTGCATACAAAGACGGCTGACGAATATCATTATCGCAACAAGATAGCCTTGCCGGTGGGAAGTATAAATGGCGAGTACAAAGTGGGTATGTATGCTCGTTCTTCTCACAACTTGGTAGCGATAACAGATTGTGTTATCACTAAACCTTTTGCCAAAAATGTGATAAGCCTATCTAACGACTTTTTGCATAACACTAATGCGAAAGATATTAGGTATATCGTTGCACGTGAAAGTGAGAATGGACTTGTACTGACAATAGTTGCCACTCGCAACATAAAGAATGTCAACTATCTAACAAATAAACTACAAACCAAGTTTGATAACTTCGCATTGTATCTATGTATCAACAAAAATCCTAAAACTATACTTAACGACAATCTTACATTGCTCTCTGGCGACAAACATCTGCCAAAGCCAGATAGTTTTGCTCAAGTCAATGACCAAGTGAGTGAGATGCTGTACAACAATGTGCTCAGTGAGATAGATGCAAAAGACATAGTCATAGATGCATATAGTGGTGCTGGTAAAATGACTATGATGTTTGCCAAAGTGGCACATCATGTCTATGGTATTGAGATTGTACAAAATGCTGTCAATCAAGCCAATGAGCTTATGGTCAAAAACAATATCTCAAATGTCACCAATATATGTGGCGACTGCGCCAAAGTATTGCCTGACTTAATAAAGAAGCAAACTGGCAAAACAACTATAGTTCTAGATCCACCACGTGCAGGTTGTGATGCAAAAGTATTGAATGCCATTATCTCTGCAAGGGTGGACAAGATTGTATACGTATCATGCAACCCAAAAACACTGGCACGAGACCTAAAACTTTTGGCTGACTGCTATGATATAAAATATATACAGCCATACAATATGTTTCCACGCACAGAACACGTTGAGAGTCTAGTAGTGCTGGAAAGAAAATAATAGTAAATCCAAAATGTGCTCAAAAAAAATAATAAA